>CAYWDL010000006.1:0-24968 GCA_964457015.1 uncultured Roseburia sp.
CCAACTACATACTCTTTTTTGGGCGAGATTCACTTTTTTTCTCATTCTCGCCCACCATCACACTTTCTTTTGGGCGAGGGGCACTTTTTTTCTCATCCTCGCCCAACTACATACTCTTTTTTGGGCGAGATTCACTTTTTTTCTCATTCTCGCCCACCATCACACTTTCTTTTGGGCGAGGGGCACTTTTTTTCTCATCCTCGCCCAACTACATACTCTTTTTTGGGCGAGATTCACTTTTTTTCTCATTCTCGCCCACACTCACACTTTCTTTCGGGCGAGATTTGCTTTTTTCTCATCCTCGCCCAATTACTCCCTACAGCTCAAAAGAATCAAAACACTCCTAAAAAACAATAATTCCCCAAAAAAACAATAAATCCCAAAAAAAATTCAAAGCAGGCTAAAAGCCTGCTTGTACACATATAAAACTCTATTATTCATACAAATTCTTCAATTGTGACATATATTTTCCCTTTTTTTGTTTCGCCGGATATTTTCACAAATATCATCTTTCCATATCCCCTTACAGTTATGATATCTCCCTCTTTAACCATATAACTGCTGTTCTCCATTACGCGCCCACCAAGAAATACCTTTTTTTCACGCATAATCTCAAGCACCTTGCTTCGCGACAAATTGCACTTTTTCGCAATAATCGCATCTATTCTAAGGGATGGAACCAACACCTCACTTGACTTTTTCTCATAGCTCACTTCAACATCCAAGCCGTCAACTATGGCAGCTGATACATTGGTATGCTTGATTTTAGTGAGATTTTCCACCACATACTCTGCAATATTATCAATAACAAATATATATCCCTCATTACTTCTAATGATGATATCTCCAATCTTTTCCCTCTTAATTCCAAGATTCATCAACGCACCAAGAAAGTCCCGGTGATTCAATTCGTCAGCAAACTTTTGAAGTAAAGGTTTTACCTTGACAGTTAATATCGGATATGATATTTCATATCCGATACTATCCACATTACCAAATCTTGCTATCTCCCGCATGCAGCCGACCGCTCCGCCAAACATAGAAAAATCTCTAAATCGAGCTTCTTCCATTGTTCGACGAAGTAATGCTGCATCCTCCAGGGATAAAAAATCTGTAAAAAAATATTGATTACATTTATAAGATTTATCAGCTAATTCTGCAAATCTCTTCTTTAAAAAGATTTCCTCATCACCCATAAGTATTTCCTCTACACTCACATTTCAAATATTATGTCTGTACCTATTCCATCACAGACTACCTTTGGAGTGGTCTCAAATATTATGAGCAGCGTTCCATCCTTCACTTTTACCATTCCATCTATACCAATAAACTCGTTGCTTACTCCAAGGGGATAATTTGATTTAAGCTCACCATCAGTCATTTCGTATTTAAAGCCTGTTATCGACACGTCTTTCGACGCAGTGCCCGATGAAAAAATCGATAATAGTCCTTTAAAAGTATTGCCAAACTTTATAATTCCATTGTGAATTGATGTAACAGCGTAATTTTTTTCCACAATAAAACCTATACAACCGCTATCAGCTATATAGCTTAACAACTGACAATTTGCTATAGAGTGGTCAAATCTTCCTCCCAAACCACCGTAAATGATGAACTTTTTATAACCCTTACGCATGCCCTCGGTAACAGCGGCATACATATCGGTAACATCCTTTTCGGTCGGAAGCACTACAACGTTTTTATGTTCAGGAATGCAATGAAGCGAATCAAAATCGCCAATAACCATATCTGCCGTTAATCCGGCATCTAGCAGATATTTCATTCCACCATCCGCAGCTATAATGTAAGCCTTATTATCTTCATTGATATATAATTTTTCACATTCACCTGCTCCGACGATGTAACAAATATCCTTCATCTTAAACTCCAATCAACACTATAATGCTATATCCACGTGAGATACCGTGCCTACTCCACCACTCTCTTTCAGGTAAACACCGGTTTTTCTGATAACGCCATTTGTATCATTTGTGCCTGCTTCCTTTAATGAAAACTCTGTATCAGCGCTTCCTAAATAGATTGCGCCGACATCTGCCTCTAGTAAATTAACAAGCTTATCATTGCCGTTTTCATCCTTCGTCCATACTTTCAAATCCTTGAAAACAGAATCAGCTTCATCAATCCAGCCATTCTTATCTTCATCGTACTCTGCCAAATCAGCAAAGCCATCTCCACTCTTTGTACCGAACAACTCACTACCGTTGTTTATTATGCCATCACCATTTTTGTCCAATGCCAAAAAACCACTGTTCTTATCTGTAAATGACATTTCTTCTTCCTCGCCATCACTATCTAAATCAAAGAAATACTTCTTATCTGACAATGATGTATAACCGTCCTGAAGATTGATTACAAGTGGGTCTGTCATAATATATGACGAATGCTCCAACGACTCATACTTAGCTGTAAAAGCCCTTGACATCTCAAGATTAACACCAAATTCAATCTCTTTTCCGTCAGCGGTAATTGCTATTCCTGTTCCTGTAAAAGTGGTATGTTCCTGTTCAGAAAAAACAGACGAGATCGCTGTGGTCTTTGTAAACAAGGTACCTGTACCTGCCGCAGCAGAAACAGTTCCACGTAAATCAGTAAGGACTGAATTCATATTGGCAGATGAAGCTTTTATGCTTAAGCTACCAAATGAAAATGTCTTCTTTGGAAGTTCAACATCCTTAATCTCCTTAACTCTGTTGTGGCCTTTACCTTCTCTCATTTCCTCGAGGGCTTCAAGCATCTTTCTAAGCAATATAATGTCCCCGTCTTCTGCCGGTTCAGCTATACCCTGTCCAGTCTGCTCTGCCTTCTTTGCAGCGATTGTGTTTTGAAACAACTTTGGTCCATTTTCATTTCTCTGATTCAACTGTTCCTTATATTGATTCATTTGCTCAACTAAAGACTTAGATTCATCAGACAGCTCCAATGAAACCCCCTCACTACCTCGTGTCACCACGCTGGCAGTTTGTGTTTGCATATAACTCCGATAAGTCCTTGACGACTCCAAAGTCACATTACTTGCATTTATAACCATGATATCACATCCTTTCTAATCAGGTTATTGCTGTTACATATTTACCGCAACTCCTTTTGCGATAGAGGAAAGCCCAGCCCTTGGCATATGACCAACACTCTCCTTATCACTTATATCGAAAGAATGTAATCAATACTTTATAGATTTATATTTTTTTTATAAAATTTATTTTTAATTTTGTTTTCTAACAATAGCATACTCATCATCATATGAATAATACGGACAATCGTAAAATGTATCTGTCATAAATTTGCCCATTTCATCCTGGTCCAAATTCATATCACATACATAATATTCCAATTCATCATCATATATGTAATTTGAGCATGTATCGCAATTTGATTTCATTTTAGCCATAATAATCCTCTTTTCTATCTAAAACCTTCTATAACGTGTTGACTTACGTTGCTATTTTACCAGGCTCAGAGCATAATATCTTCCACCGATTATTTTCCTCCAAAAATCTTTTACACTGCTCCCAGTTCCCACTGACAAATGCATCCTTATACATCCTGATACAAGTTTTATTGTTGAAATAAATCCATATTCTGTTATCTTTATCCACAAATTTCACAATACTATCATAAGTAAATGTCATCGAAAAGGATTCTTCACTAAGCATAATCTTATCATCAAGAAATTCTATTGTTCTAACCCAGTTGTCACAATTATAGCTTTTTGCAATTCTTCTATAATTCACATTCGCCAAAACAAAAACTCGTGCGAAAGCCTGATAACCGCAGAAAATGGCATAAATAACAAACAATATTTCTCTAGACCAAATTGCCAATCCCATACATACCCCGAATAACACACACCACATAATAAAAAATGCTAGTCTTCTGCCTCTAAACTGGCTGTCTATGCACCATGATTTATACATTTCTTTTGTAACTGTAAATTGATTTTTCATATGTTTCACATCCTTTTATTTGTTAGAAGTAATTATAACAAGCTACATTTAATTATTCAATAAATTTGTTTTGCAAATGCATATTTTATAGAGCTCGAGACAAAGGATAAGATCTTGCCATGCAAGCCCTATAGAATTTGCTCCTCAAATTCGGATCACCTTTTACGATTTCTCTAAAAAAAGAAATAAGCTCATCCTTTCGAATGAGCTTATTTCCTTTCTCAGAGCGCGAGACGGGGATCGAACCCGCGACCCCCTCCTTGGCAAGGAGGTGCTCCACCGCTGAGCCACTCGCGCATATGTCTGCTTGACACGAATGATATGATATCATATCGCCAAGCAGTTGTCAACAAGTTTTTTCAAAAATTATATATATTTTTTTAGTTCTTCTTTTTCACTATTAAATTTACATTTCGCATATGCCATATCCCTTCAACAACGGCCTATACAAAAAAATCAATAACTAAGACCGCTAAAAACAAACAAATCATACCAAAAAAGCTTGTTTTTGTATCTATACAAAATAATTGTCTCATCAGATACTCATTTTTTTAAAAAACTAGTATCTAGCGGTGAATTTTTCATCCATAGACCTAAAATCAACAATTTTCATGAATTTTCCTATTATTTTACGGTCTAGCATACGAATTTTTATGCATAGACCGCAGGCCAAAAAATTTAAAAAAATTTAAAAAATTTAAAAAATATATAAAATATAAAAAAAAGACCGAAAGCGCCAAAACCAACCTATAATTTTGATATTTTCTTCATAACAGCAACCACAAATCACAACTCTCCTCAGTCTTACAAGCTATCCTTAAGCTTATTAAGCTTCTCTACTGCCGCATCAGATTCAAAATCTTCGATATCAGCAATTGCTTCATCTATAAGCTTCTTCACCGCCGCAACATCATTAATAGCTTCACCTGTTCCTGACCCATCACTATCTGCAGAAGAATCCTCTATTTCAATGTTTTCGCCTATAAACTCTATTATACCTTGATACTCGTCTATAAATCTCTTGCCATTGGTACTTATATACTCTGAATTCTTAGCTTTTGCTTCCAATTCATTTGATTTAGCAAATTCAGACATTTCATTGGCACCGATTGACGCCATTACACTTTTTATGCTGTGGGCAAGTATGCCATAATTCTCCAAATCCATTGCCTCAAGGTAAGCGTTAAGCTTGATTATATTATCACAGCCCTCTCTGTATATAAGCTTAAGGGTATCAATATAAGCACTGATTTTTCCTGCAAAATACACAAGTCCTTTATTAACAAAGATTCCCTTTGCTTCAAACTTTTCCTTATCTATACTGTCATAAGCCTTCTCGGCATTTTTGGTAGCATTACTCTTGGTATCTCTGACTACCTTGTCCCTTGGAAGCCAACGCTCAAGTATAGCCTTAAATGAATCGATTTCAACAGGCTTTGCAAGGAAATCCGTAAAACCATTTTCTTTAAACATTGTTCTAGCTTCATCTGTTGTATTGGCTGTAAGGGCAACAATTGGTACGTCAGCGTTATAATCACTGCTTTTACGAATAATTTTTGTTGCTTCCACACCATCCAAATCCGGCATCATATGGTCCATAAATATAATGTCAAATTGATTCTTTTCTGCCAAATCTACAGCTTCATATCCACCACCGGCTGTCACAGCGTCTATATCAAACCATTGAAGCAAACCGCTGGCAACGCTTAAGTTAACCCTGCTGTCATCAACCAAAAGCACCTTTGCATCCGGGGCCGAAAGCTTCATATTACTGTTAAATACATAGTCTTCAACATATTTCTTATCAAGAGGCTCCCCATCAACAACCTCCTGCATAACCTTACATGTAAACTTTGAACCCTTTCCAAACGTACTTTCAAATGATATATCTCCATTCATAAGATTTGAAAAATACTTTGAAATAATAAGTCCCAGACCGGCTCCCTGGTTGGCGTATGGCGAATTGGTATTGAACTGCGAAAATGCCTTAAAAAGCTTTTCGCTGTCCTCCTTTTTTATACCCTTCCCGGTATCCTCAACAGAAAAAATCATTTCCACTATTTTTCTGTCCTTGTGACCAATCAGGTCTGTTTCCTTTGCATCGAGTTCAATTGAAATATATCCCGTTTCGGTAAACTTAATGGCATTAGATAAAAGATTCAGTAATATCTGATGAACATGAACCTTATCACCATAGATTACTGTAGGAACACTATCGCCCACTCTTAAGCGCAACTCCAGTCCCTTATTCTCAATATCATATCTGACATTGTTAATGACATATTTAAGAGAATCCGCTGTCTTATACTCATCTTCAATAAGAGTCGCAAGACCAGACTCAATTCTTGACAGCTCAATAAGGTCGTTGAAGAAGCTCAACAACCTATTTGTAGCGCTTTTGATTCCCATTGCAAACTCAAAAAATTCACCACTGACATCCTCCTGATTGAGCAAATCAGCATAACCGATAAGTGCATTCATTGGGGTTTTTGCCTCATGGCTAAGCTTTGACAAAAACTCGCTTCTCGCAGAGACAGCTCTCGCAGTCTCTTCCTTTGCATGGTCATACAATTTAAGAGTCTTCGAAAGCTGGTCATTTGCAAACTTCAATTCTTTTTTTAATTTTTCTATCTCTTTATCTCTTTCGTTCATAAGAAACCTCAAATCTATAAGTTAAACACCTGTACCGCAATTGCAAAATAGATAATCAATGACACCGCATCCACGATTGTTGTCACGAATGGACTTACCATAACAGCCGGATCAAATCCAATGCGCTTAACCACAATAGGTAATGAACAGCCTATGAATTTAGCCAAAATAATTGTAACTGCCAATGCAACACTTACTACTACGGCAACCTCCAGACTTTGTCCATCCAATGTTATAATCTTTATAACCGAAGCCGTACCCACTATCAGACCACAAAGTATTGCGACTCTTACTTCCTTCCAGATAATCTTCCAAATATCGCCGTAATCAATCTCATCCATTGATAACCCACGAATAATAGTAACCGATGCCTGATTTCCTGCATTACCACCGGTTCCCATAATCATAGGGATGAACATATTAAGTGCAACCATGCCGCTAAGTGCCGATTCAAAACCACTAATAATCTTACTTGTAAATGTAGACGAAATCATCAGTGCCAAGAGCCAAGGTACACGCTTCTTCCAGGTTTCAATAACGCCCTCCTTCATATATGGCTTGTCAGATGGGAGGATGGCAGCCATAGCTTGGATATCCTCTTCATTTTCCTCAACGATAACCTCAATAGCATCGTCGAAGGTTACAATACCCACAAGTCTTTCCTCTCCGTCAACTACAGGAAGTGCAATGAAACCATACTTATTGAACATATTACCAACAACTTCCTGGTCTTCATGAGTCTCTACGCTGATAACGTTGGTACTCATTATGTCTTCAACCTTGTCCTCATAATTTGCAAGAAGCAAATCCTTTACAGAAACAAGTCCAATAAGCTTTCTATTGTCAATAATATAACAGTTGTAAATAGTTTCCTTATCCACGCCAACTTTTCTAATATGAGTAAAGGCTTCCCTTACCGTCATTCCGGCCTTCAACGAAACATACTCGGTTGTCATGATACTTCCGGCACTATCCTTCGGATAATGGAGAAGCTCATTTATCTGCGCTCTGGTCTCAGCATTGACATTTTTCAAAATCTTATTAACAATATGAGCCGGCATTTCCTCCAGCATATCAACAGCATCATCCATATATAATTCTTCCATGACGGAAGTTAATTCCTTTTCACTAAATGCCTCTATAAGAGTCTGCTGCTTATCACTGTCAAGATAAGCAAATGTCTCTGCTGCCAGCTCCTTTGGCAAGACTCTGAAGGTTATAAGCCATTCCTTTTCCTCAAGCTCCTCAAAAATAAGCGCAACGTCAGCAGGATTTATATTATCTATAACTTCTCTTAACTTAGCATATTTTTTTGAACGAATAAGTTCTATTATCATATCAAAATTTTCCGGCATAACATCACCCTCTAATGCAACAGCATTCTTTCTGCATAAAATCTTTTAATCTAACAAATATTATACATAAGTGTTTTATCATTATCAAGAAAAATTTTAGTACGGAGGTATTATTTATGTTAAATCAAAATGAGGAAAATATTACAACATCTGAAGAAAAAAAGAATGAACAAATACAGGAATTTGGACAGATAGTTTTGGATGAGAACAGTAAGAAGCACAAAATACACTTATTATGCATTATCGGCGAGATTGAAGGTCATGAAGTTCTGGGAAATAATACTAAAACAACCAAATATGAACATGTGCTTCCAAAGCTTGCCGAATTTGAGGATAATGATGAGATGGAAGGTTTACTTGTGCTGTTGCAGACCTGTGGTGGCGATGTGGAAAGTGGTCTTGCCATCGCTGAGATGATTGCTTCACTTAGCAAGCCTACAGTCTCTCTTGTTCTCGGTGGCTCCCACTCAATCGGAGTGCCTATTGCCGTTTCAACAGACTATTCATATATTGTTCCAAGCGGAACCATGGTTGTTCATCCGGTTCGAATGAACGGCCTGTTTATTGGTGCACAGCAGACCTATGATTACTTCCAGCTTATTCAGGACAGAATAGTGCATTTTGTAACCTCCCATTCAAATATTACTAGAGAACGTCTTGAACAGCTTATGACCAACACCGGACAATTTACAAAGGATTTAGGCACAATTCTCGTTGGCAGCGAAGCAGTAAATGAAGGGATTATCAATGAAACAGGGGGCATCCGCGATGCGATGAACAAGCTGTACACGTTAATCGAGAAGAAAGCAGAAAATGTCAATTAATAAGCAGTAAATATCATTGATTATTTTTATCCTTACACATATACTTTACTCATAACCATCGTGACGCATTTATATTGCGCAGAAGATATATATGGAGGATGAGAAAAATGAAAAAAGCAGAAATTATTATCGACAAAAGCTTTGTTGTCGGTGAAGTTGACAGACGAATCTACGGCTCATTCATTGAACATTTAGGTCGTGCAGTGTATGAAGGAATATACCAGCCTGAAAGTCCGTTTGCAGACGAGCAGGGATTCCGAAAGGACACCTTGGAGCTTGTTAGAGAAATCAACGTTCCTATTGTCAGATATCCTGGCGGAAACTTTGTGTCAGGCTTTAACTGGGAGGATTCCGTCGGACCAAAGGAAAGCCGTCCTGCAAGACCTGAGCTTGCCTGGGGCGTTATTGAGACAAACCAGTTTGGCTTAAACGAATTTTCAGATTGGGCAAAAAAGGCTAACACAAATGTGATGATGGCTGTAAATCTTGGCACACGTGGTATTGATGCTGCAAGAAATCTTTTAGAATACTGTAACTTTGAAGGTGGCACCTACTATAGTGATTTAAGAAAGTCTCACGGCTATGAGACTCCTCACAACATTAAAATGTGGTGTCTCGGAAATGAGATGGACGGTCCTTGGCAGATTGGCCACAAAACGGCCCATGAATACGGCCGACTCGCCGGTGAAACAGGCAGGGTAATGAAGCTCTTAGACCCATCAATAGAATTGGTTGCATGTGGCAGTTCCAATCTTGGAATGCCAACATTTGGCCAATGGGAAGCTACTGTATTGGACGAATGCTATGATGTTGCGGACTATGTTTCACTTCACCAGTATTATAACAACCTTACTAACGACAGCACTGATTTTCTTGCTAATAGCGTTGCCATGGACGATTTTATTAAATCGGTCATCTCAATCTGCGATTATGTAAAAGCAAAAAAGCACGAGAAAAAAACTATCAATCTCTCATTTGACGAGTGGAATGTATGGTATCATTCAAATGATGTTCAGATTGAAAAATGGAGTAAATACCCTCACCAGCTTGAGGATGTATATAATTTTGAGGACGCTCTCTTGGTAGGAAGCATGCTTATTACCATGCTCAGACACTGTGACAGAGTAAAATGTGCCTGCCTTGCACAGCTTGTAAATGTTATTGCACCTATTATGACCTCTGACACAGGCGCGTGGAGACAAACTATTTTTTATCCTTATATGCACGCAAGCACATTTGGCAATGGTACTGTATTAAATACAATAGTCAAATCTCCTGTTTATGATTCAAAGAGCTTCTGTGACGCACCTTACGTTGACAGTGTATTCATAATGAACGAAGAAGCGGACGAGCTTACCATTTTCGCTGTAAACAAGGACTTGGAAGATGATATTGAAATCAGCTGTGACTTGAGACAGTTCAAGGATTATACAATTGCTGAACACATAGTTTTGCATCATAATGATTTGAAGGCGGTTAACACAGAAAATGCTCCAAATACAGTTATACCAACGATTAACGGTTCTTCAAAAAATGATGCCGGAAAGCTCACAGCGTTGCTTAAATCAAAGTCATGGAATGTTATAAGATTTAAAAAAACAGCTGACTAATATGGTTTTTCATTGACAAGTTTGCTTAAAAGTGTATACTTAAATTATAACTTTGACAATTTGATAACAATGAAAGGGAGCTTGAATATATCGAGCTTTTGGTAATAATAATGAACATTTGGCATGACATTAATCCTGACAGAATCAACCCTACAGACTTTATTGCTGTTGTCGAGATTCCAAAGGACAGTATGAAAAAGTACGAATTAGACAAAGAAACCGGTATGATTCTTTTAGACAGAATATTATATACATCTACTCACTATCCTGCGAACTACGGATTCATTCCTCGCACCTATGGCGATGACAAGGACCCATTGGATGTACTTGTACTTTGCTCACAGGTACTTGACCCACTGACACTTGTAAGATGTTATCCAATCGGTGTTATGAAGATGCTCGATAATGGTATGGGTGATGAGAAGATTATTGCCATCCCATACAATGACCCAAGATACAATACTTACTCAGACATCAAGGACCTTCCTCCTCATGTATTTCAGGAAATCAAGCATTTCTTCAAGGTATATAAGGATTTGGAGGGAAAGGAAACTATTGTAAACGAATTTGGCGGACATGAAGAAGCTATAAAAATCATTGAGCAGTGTATTGGTAACTACAATGTAAGATTCGGTTCCCGTTCACCATATTAAAAAGAGTTCATTAAAAAATCAGGGCAGTCGCTTAAGCGACCGCCCTTTTCATATATAACTTATTCTACTGTATCAATGCCAACTTGTCCAATATATCCTTGTAAACCTCATCCTGAGACATATTATCAAGGTCATATAAGAACACGTCACTTCTCTTCTTAATAGAAGATGTAAATTCATTGCTTACATTCTTCATAAGCACAAATACCGTATCATCAGTATCAAGTATTTCATTTATCTTTTTAGTGAATTCCTCCGATGCCACTTCGCCTCTGCCAAGCTCGTCCAAAATAACGCAATCGTACTCTTCTCTGTCAAGCTTTAAAACATCCTCAAGGCACGCAACACCGAATGTATCATATACTTCTGTGAGATTAATTCTGTGATTTCTCTTTAATGTTGTCTGAACAGGAACGCGATTATAATATCCTTCCACATCCCTAAGGCTCTCCATATAATATCCCTTAAATTCATTCTGCACTGAAATGCTGTGCATTCTAAACCCAACTGGTCTAAAACCCTCGCTGCTAATGATGTCATCCATCAAGCATGACTTACCCGTATTCGATTTCCCAATTACCACAAAATTTTTTCTCATAATCTTCTTCTTCTCTTTCTACTGTTTTTCAAAAACATTCTTCTTTGCAAACGCAATGAAACAGCCAATTGGAAACAATATCAGGCTTATCCATTGCGAGGTAGAAAACCCACTAAAGTGTCCTCTTATCTCATCGCCTCTGAAAAATTCCAATACAAATCTCATCATCGGATATGCCATAAGATATACACCCAGCAATCTTCCGTTCCTAAAAACTCTTCTCTTGACCAATGTCAAAAACACAATAAACAAAATCAGATTAAAAACCACCTCAATGGGCTGCATCGGAAACCTCTCAACTCCTGATACTTCAGGAACAATCTCGTTTTCCGGAAATGTGATGGACAATGGTCCATGATATTCACATCCATAGCAGCACCCCGCCATCAAGCACCCGATTCTGCCTATGCCATGCATAACCGGAATGGCAACAACCATCACATCAAAAAATGGTCCCACCGGCATATGCTGTCGTCTGGAATAAATATATACTCCAGTCAAGCTTCCAATCAATCCGCCATAAAAAACGAACCCACTAAAGCCATCTACAAAAAGACGCATTAAATCATTACTGTATATCTCCCAATTATCAGTGATAGTTGGAATTACCGTTATAAAGTATACTATCTTAGCTCCTATAATCAAGCCAAGTCCTGCGTAAACGCTTGCAAACAGCACATCATATTCATGGATTCTCACTATTCTTGCAACATAGAATGCCACAGCCATAGCAATCACAAAGCCAATAATAGCCATCAAACCATATGACGGCAGTCGAAGCCCATCTGTTATCTCTATAAATGGTAACATATGATTCTCCTTTTTGCACTTTTCGTATTATTATACTAGAAATCTGTACTTTTTTCAACCCAAAAGCAATATAATATGTAAAGTATTATTTTAGGGCATATATATGAAATTCAAAGAAATTCTTAAAAATCCACTATTTTATGTCATCGGCATATTGCTGGCACTATTATTTACCTTAAAGGAGGATGCCTCACCGGTATTTTCAACCAATGTAAAAACCTCATCAAAGGAGTTGCCAATATACTGCGTTGATACTGATAAAAAGTATGTCGCCATAAGCTTTGACGCAGCGTGGGGGAATGAGGACACCGCAAAAATCCTTGAAATTCTCGAAAAAAACAATGTTAAAGCCACTTTTTTTATGACCGGCGGATGGGTCGATTCATACCCCGAGGATGTGAAAGCCATAGCCGAAGCAGGCCACGATCTTGGTAACCACAGCCAAAACCATAAAAATATGAGTCAATTGACTGTGGAGGAAATCAAGGAAGAAATCATGAGCGTACATAACAAAGTATACGAGCTAACAGGAATCGACATGATTTTATTCAGACCTCCATATGGCGACTATGATGATGATGTAATCACCAGCTGTGCTGACATCAACTATTATCCTATACAGTGGAATGTTGACAGTTTAGACTGGAAGAACTACGGCAAAGAGGATATGGTCGACCGCATTCTAAATCACAAGGACTTAAAAAATGGCACCATCATACTTATGCATAATGGTGCTAAATATACAGCCTCTGCATTACAGGAAATTATTGATGGATTACGCAATAAAGGCTACGAAATTGTACCTATTTCCGAGCTTATTTACAAAGAAAATTATACAATTGATGTAACAGGAATGCAAAAACAGCAGGCGACAGACCAGTAAAACTGGGCTGCCGCCTATTCCTACTCTATTCCCAACGCTTCCTTGGCCAGCTTATCCGCCAAGTCATTATACTTATCTCCTGAATGACCCTTTACCTTTACAAATTCAATATCTATCTTTTCCTTAGCTTCATCATAAAAGGCTTTATAAGCCATGGTTCCTGCTTTATTGGTCTTCCATAACCCTTGACACCATTTTGCAATGCCTTCGTAGTCATGGTATATTTTCACCTTCTTTAAGCCTTTATCCATTGCATACTGCATAACGGCCATTGAGCCATAGATTTCACCTGCAACATTTCTCATTGCTGCCAATTCTTCATTATCAAATTTCTCTTTTAGATGTACTTCCTTATCATCATAGAATATGACAGCGCCATAGGAGAATTCATTGGTTGTGACATTAAAGCTTCCGTCCACGTAGGCAACTGCTTCACCTACTGACAACCCAGCACAAGCCTCGCCACGTTCAACATCTGTGTTCTCAGATTTTTCCACTTTTTTCAAATCTTGTTTTTCGCCATCATTCTTATCCAAACCACTCTGAACCGTAATACCAATAAATGCCTTAGCCTCATCCAAGGTTTTAAAGCTTTTATATACCGCACCTGAATATCCATCCACCTGTGCCTTACATTCATCCCATGTTCCGAATACACCTATATTTCTTCCTTCTTTTACTGCATAATATTTTGAAGCCATATGTTTCTTACCTTTCATTTAATCTGAGTATATTATACATCCTATCTTAACAAATTGAAAGCATTATATACATCCAGCTTTCCATACCCCCACTCCTTGCTGGGATATGTTATTCCCTCTTCTCTTTTTGCCCCTCTTATCAAATAGCTTTTTATAATCTGGTTGCCAAGTACCTGGTAATCACCATTTACAATCCCCCAGCCCAAAACCTGAGCAGCTGCGCCTGCAGTTATGGCAGCTGCCACACTTGTGCCTGAACGATATGCATATCTATTATCTCTTACGGGGCCCATCACGCCAACTCCCGGTGCCGCCAGCTCCGGCTTCACATTGCCATTTCGCAAGAAGCCTCTACTTGACTCCGAATCAAATGCACCATTTTGAGCAGAATAGGATGATACTGTAATGGCTCTATCTGTATCTCCTGGAGTTGTGATTGTCCCATCCGGTTCAGGCTCAAGAAAATATATGTCATTGCTTATGAATCCACTTATTGGCAACCAAACATCAAATATGCCGTCAATAATATTTTCTGCATACACCCTTATCTTCCACACGCCTGCCGTGGGCATTCTAAATCTTATGCTTATAAGCTCATCTCCTGATAATTGCTCCACAAGTGCATACTCAACATCTATTATTGTATTATCAAATACTGTATAAATCGTTTCTTTTTCTCCAATTCTGGCCGGAATTCTTGATATAACCTCTCCTGTTGGCGACTCAAAGCCTACGGATATAATCTCCGGTACATTTCCCCACACCTCAACCATAAATCCGTTTTCATTTTCTCCCACACGTATTTCCACATTTTCGTAATCATTTTTCTTTGATACTTTCCCTCTAAAATGATGTCGTTTATCTCCTTCATTTCCCCCTGCAATGGCTATGGCACTTGCAGCTTTTTTTGCAAAATCATCTATAGATGAAGACAGTGGTGACTGACCGCTATGACTTCCTCTATTGCTTCCCACTCCAAGAACAACTGATAAGGGCATTCCAAATATTGATGCCTGCCTGCGAAGATACCCCAATGCCAGCATAATGTCGTTTTCCTGGTATGCAGGTACACCGGTCGGAAGCATATAGTGTTCTCTAAGATACCTTTTGGCAGGCTTTAATTTCACAACAACAAGCTTGCAAAATGGAACAGCTCCAACAAAATCATTTTCAACATCCTCACTTCCACCTGCCACGCCGGCAAGAAATGTCCCATGCCCCACTTCATCAGTCATAGGTACTATCTTCAGAGGCTCTTCACTTTGTAGTGCCTTATTAATATCACTCTCGCTATATTCACTACCATATCCAAAATCTGCAGGCATATTTCCCGAGTTATCTGATTGATCCCACATTTTCAAAATCCTCGTATTACCAGAATTATCTAAAAATGCCTTGTGGGTATAATCAATCCCTGTATCAATTATTCCAATAATCGTCCCCTGTCCTTTCAGATTAAGCACCGGTTGATTTTGCAGCTTTAGTATTCCTGTGTCCTCCAACGCAACTGTATCCATAAGGCCGTAAAGAGTAGGTATGGATTTGTAAGGATAATTCAGCACAGACAATTCCCGAACCTTGTTTAACGGTGCATATACCGCACTATACACCACATCCAATTCCTGATAACACTCCGCATCAAAACGCTCCAAAACCTCCTTTGATGGCACCCTATATTCCGTAATGAAATCCGCATATTCCTCTGATAGCTTTATTTCGCGGCATTCCTGGCCATTTACTCTTATCTCATTGTCAGATAACCTATTCTCCATAAAAAATTGCCCTTTAGCATATTTATAAAATATATGCTAAGGGCAATCTCCAATATACTATATGCGCATTTCAATTATAGGCGAAGCCTTCTTCTCAATGTAATCCCTCGTAATTATTACCTTCCCAATGTTATCATCCTTCGGAATCTCAAACATAATGTCTAACATAAATTCCTCTATGATTGCTCTTAAAGCTCTGGCTCCGGTCTTCTTCTCTACTGCCTTCTCTGCAATAGCCTCAATTGCGCTATCATCAAACTCAAGGGCAACCTCGTCTAATTCAAGAAGCTTCTGATATTGCTTTAAAATAGCGTTTTTCGGTTCTTTTAAAACCTTCTGAAGCATTTCACTTGTCAATCCTTCTAAAGTGAAAATAACCGGTAATCTGCCTATAAATTCCGGTATCATACCAAAATTCTTGATATCATCTACCGTAACCTTGCTTATAAGATTCTTTTCATTGTCATACTTATCCTTCAAATCAGCTCTAAAACCAATTGATGACTGCTTATTAAGTCTTTCCTTGATAATATCTTCAAGATCAGGGAACGCACCTCCACAAATAAACAAGATGTTTCTTGTATTAATGGTTGTAAGTGGTACCATAGCGTTTTTGCTATTTGCACCAACCGGTACTTCAACCTCGCTTCCCTCTAAGAGCTTCAATAACCCCTGCTGAACCGATTCACCACTTACATCTCTGTTTGTAGTGTTCTTCTTTTTGGCAAGCTTATCTATCTCATCAATAAATACAATCCCCATTTCTGCTTTTTCAACGTCATTATCTGCCGCCGCTAAAAGCTTTGACAAAACACTCTCAATATCATCGCCGATATATCCAGCCTCTGTCAATGATGTAGCGTCGGCTATAGCCAATGGCACATCAAGTATCTTTGCCAAGGTTCTTACAAGATATGTCTTTCCGCAGCCCGTCGGTCCAATCATAAGCATATTGGATTTCTCGATTTCAATCTCATCCATAGTATTAGTTGCAACCCTCTTATAATGGTTGTAAACTGCAACACTTACTGCCTTCTTGGCATAATCCTGACCAATGATATATTCATCAAGCTGTGCTTTAATCTTATGAGGTGCAGGCACACTCTTTAAATCTATTAAAGGCTTGCTGTCCTTATCCTTTGGTTTCTTTTTAATCTTCTGTCTACTGCCAAACATTCCCATGTCTGCAAGATTAATAAAACTGATATTTGGAGTCTTCTTAGCGCTATCCGCCTTCTCCTCTTTCTTCTCGTCGGAAGCAGTATCCTCATCGTTATTTACAACAGTCACCTCTTCCTGAGTATTCATATCAGAAAAATTCAAATTCATTGGCATCCCGAAATTCATTGCACCAATTCCACTGCTGTTCAATGAATCAAATGTTTTCTGCATACAATCTGCACATATACATATATTACTTGCTAAACTAACCATCTTCCCGGCCTTACTCTCCGGTCTTCTGCATAAGTAACAAATTTTTTCATATTCTTCATCGTTAAATTCGTTTGACATTTTCATAATCCTCTTATCTATAACTTTAATTTATCTCATCATAAGATTTCAAAGTAACTGTAAACTCCTGCTCCTCGTACTTACCCTTGCCCATTGTGCTAACTGTAACTGTTACAGATTCACCAGCCTTATAGTATGACATTTCTTCAATCATACCTTCCCAGGTTTTAATAGATGTTCCATTAATCTTTGTTATAACCGAACCTTCTGTTACGCCTGCTTCCACAAGTGCTGAGCTCTTATCAAGCTCTCTGATGTAAATACCTACAGGAATTCTGTACATTTCTGAAGTTTCACTATCAACTTCTATTATATTATTATAATTGATACCGAGATATCCCTTATCTGCTTCATCAACAGGAAATCTTGTTTCTCTGTTCATAAGCTCATCGATAATATCCTTTACCTGAGATACAGGAATTGCATAGCCCATACCTTCAACTGTTGTTCCACTTGAGCTTGAGGATGTCTTTGCAACATTGATACCAATAACCTCACCTGAAAGATTAACAAGAGCACCACCGCTATTACCACCATTAATAGCTGCATCTGTCTGAATAACAGTCATATCGCCGCTATCCAACGAAATAGTTCTGTTAAGTGCACTTACAATACCCTTTGTAACTGACTGACCATATCCTAATGCGTTACCAATGGCAATAACTGATTCTCCTATATGCAATGAATCCGAATCTCCAAGTGATGCAATGCTTATGCTTGAAATAGTATCATCATTTATATCTTCAAGAGGTAAAGCTACAACTGCCAGGTCATTTTCAGAGTCTGTACCCTTAATATAAGCACCTTCAACTGACTCATCATTACAGAACTGAATTGTAAGTGAAGTTGTATCCTCAACAACATGATTGTTTGTTACAATAAGAAGCTCTGTATCATTCATACCAATGATAATACCGGAACCGGCACCACTTACCTGATATGAGCCGCCATAGTAAAACGGGTTATATGTTGATTCAATAATCGATGTACTTGTTATGGCAACTACAGAAGGCATAACAGCCTCTACAACATCTGAAAGTGCAACAGAGTCCTCATCTATGACTGTGGTCTTATCAGCAACTGCATCAGCCAGCGAATCCTTTGTTGTAGGAATCGTAAGCTTTGTAACATCCGTCTTTGTGGCAAAATCCTTGCTCAAATAATTAAATGTCATTGTTGATACTACAACATTTGCAACCAATGTAACAACTAATGTTAATGCGCACGCTGCAAACACCTTACCCATCGTAACCGGCTTCTTTGCTTTTTTCTGCTTTTTAACCGGCTCTGTATTGTACTGTCTTGTCTCAGGCTGCCACTGTGGAATCGCAGACTGCTGTGCCCTGGTCTCACTCTGCATCTCCCTTATCTCTGCCGCCATATTTGACATTTCTACTTTATTATCTACTGTATTATCCACTGTATTATCTACTGTATTATCACCATTCCGATTTTCATTAATCTTGTCATTCATATTCTCGTCCATAAAAAACGTTCTCCTTCCATATCTATGATATGATTACATTTTAATATTACTTTGTGATTAAAATGTGTTCAGATATTTAAAAAAGTGTGTAAAACAATCGACATATTCTACACACCTTTTATGCTTATAATTACTGATCCTCCGGTAACTTAACCTCATCCACATTCAATCGGAATGCCAAATCATTACTAATATTTTTTAATGTTACTGTTGGCTTATATGTTTCATCCGGATATAAGAACTCGTGAAGCTTTGTAACATTATAAGTAAGACCCTGTGCCGCAACTACAGACTCACCGCCCAACAGACTTCTATCAGGCTCAGTATATGTGTATGGGAAGCTTTCTGTTCCCGCAAGGGTAAAGCCTAATACTGTTGGAAGTAAATCCATAATCTCATCATATGACATAGTAGTTTTAAATGCCGGTGTGGTCGCATTAAACAACTCATTGGCAATGTCAATAACATTTTCCACACCAAGCTGCTTAGCTCTATTAATTAAGTATCTGATAACATATCTCTGTCTTGCTGTTCTACCGAAATCATCATTGTACTGTGTGCCATCCTCATCTGTAAATGTACAATATCTTATTCTACAGAACGCTGTAGCCTGAAGACCATTAAGGTGAACTCTTCCAGAACTATACACATCCTCTGAGTATAAGCCCGTAACCTGTCTCGTTTCAATAAGATACTGATTAATCCAATACCTTTCAGTATCTGTGATAGTTATATCAATACCGCCAAATGCATCAATAATTGTTGCAAGACCTGCAAAATTCACAACTGCGTATTCGTCAATCTTTATGTCTAAATTTCTATTCAAATTGGTAAGTGCAACCTCAACACCACCAATATTAAATGCTGAATTTACTTTTCCGTAATAAGTATCCCCGTCACCATCAACAAGGCTCAAATATGTGTCTCTCGCAATTGAAGCAATTCTAACCTCTTTGCTTTTCAAGTTAACTGTAGCAATAAGTATACTGTCACTTAAACCTACATCAAGACTGTTTTCTCTTGAGTCAATACCAAAAAGAGCAACTGTAATGTAATCTTCATACTGCGATATATCAAGATCTTCATTATGACCAACATTGTCCTCATTGAAGGTCTGGTCAGTATATATATTATCATATTTCTGTTTCAAACCGGTAGCTGTACCTGCACACTTACCGACGCAGGAAATCAACTTATCTCTTGTACTATCCGGACCTACAAGCACCACTGCCACAAGTCCTAATATTAATACTATTAATATTTCCAACAGCAAAAGTGCAATTTTAAGCTTTCTCTTCTTCTTCATCTTTTTTTGTTTATTTATTCTCGCCTGCTGACTTTTAGACGATTTTCTTTTCCTTTTTTCCTCAACATAATCAGCTGCATCATCAACTGTATAATCCTCAATATCCTGATAGTCATCAAGAACAAGCTTTAAATCATCTGAATCTTTCTTGTTACTCATTGTTCCTCCCAAATACCTCTTTATCTACTACTGATTAATTACTATTTAAATTTATGCCATCTGATATATAATAAACCTCATTTCCAAATTTAGCAAGTACTTTAATTTGTAGAATTTATGAACATTTTGTTTTATACGAATAAAATAAAGCTTATCTTCCTTACTAAGCCCGATTTCATAAAACCATATTTTTTTAACAGCCTTAATTTCTCAATTTTAGTGCTTCTTCTTATGGCTAGATACGCTTCCAATACTTCCCTGTTTTCCGCAGAAAGCTTTTCTTTATAAACACCATAAAATCGTTCTGCCTGATTGTAGGTTCTCTCCAAAGCATCAGTCACCTGCTTCTTATTACATATCTTTTTTAACAAATACTTGGGACTGCTAAGATTCTTTGCACCCTCCGTGTTGTTTCCATGCTGTCTATATTTTATGTCTTTCTCTTTCATAAAATAAATCTTACCAAACGCAGCCACAACAAGCCCAATCCACCAATCGTGCATTATTGCCTCATCAGGCATAACACAGCACAAATCATTTAGCTTCTTGTTAAAAATAACCGTACAGCCGGTAATATTATTCTGCACTAATATATCCGCAAATCGATTTTTTCTTTTATCCAGCTTTTGCATTACAAAAAAGGATTCATTCATTACATTCAGCCGTGAATCCACAACCTGCAAATCGCTATGACACAATACCGGCGTATCCTTACCATACCTTTTTTCCTGCATCTTTATTGCTTTGTATGACTTCTCAATCTTTTCATTTCCCCATATATCATCCTGATCAGCCAACATTATATACTCAGCTTCAGACAGCTTCATCAGATGATAAAAATTATATTTTGCCCCACCTGTTTTTATCCCGTCAGAAATAACCTTGATTTTTTCAGGATATTTTTCCTCATATTCCTGTATAATCTCCATTGTTTTATCCACAGAACCATCATCATGAATAAAAAGGCGCCAATCGCTATATGTCTGATTCAATATTGAATCAATCTGCTCTTTTATAAACCTTTCGCCGTTACAAACAGCCATCAAAATATCTATCATTTCTTTTACCTTTTATAATAATCTATAGGGTTCCTTAAGCCTCCACCACAATATTTATCATCCATAATCAAATCATTTGCAATACTGCCATCGACAATATCTTCTTTTACAATAGCCTCAATCAATCTCTCCGCAAGAATCTTTTCAGGTAACTCATCCAACAGTACCTCCTGCATTATATTAGCATAATCTTCAGCATATTGTAACATTCCTTCATGAATATTTTTAATGGTATCATTAAATAACTCATTTTTATCCTCTGCGAACACAGGTTTTTTATCTGATATTTTAACAAACTGACCATCCGGTGCGATGAGAATGCCTTCTAAAATCAAATGATACCTATGAATATTGGACATCGAAATTTCCTGTTCCCCATCATTATCAATATAATACCCCACCATAGAGCTGCCGCTAATCCTTTCAGCCAGCTTCTTTTCATCTGTGGCAAAATATCTTCCATGATATGTTTTTCCGGTAAGCTTAGACAAATAATATTGTATTGTTCCGCTGTATCCTATATCCGATACAATAATATTCTTTCCATCCAAATCAACATCTCTGTAGTAGTTAATGTATTCCTCTTTCTCTTTGGACGCATTTTTGAATATCTGCTCCTTATATGGCATCAAAGCCTTCAATACCCTATTCTTATTGTCAGGCAGTTTTATATCCTCATCCTTCAGTTCCTCTGCCTGTATACCAAACCTTTCAAACAACAGGTTGGACAGACTTCCTTCATAGAACTTGTCCAATGACTCCTCCAAATCTTTATCCGTTTCTAATGACGAATAAGATAACGCTCTTCTCGAAACATATAAATATTGAGATTTCGCCACCTCTCCCCCATATATTCCTGCAATTTTATCATATATCTGTTTTAAAATATATCCCTCTCTAGAAAAGAACATAAGCTTGTCAGCAGACAGCTTTTCCGCTTCCTTCATAAGCCACAATACATAGTTCAATATAACAGGGCCAAATACCCCATACCCCAATGTATTGGCATCACTAATCTTCACTTCAAAATTGCTTTCATTATACGCCAATGGATTTGAAAACATTTTATTGTATATCAATCCCAATTCCACAGCGTCTGAAGCCTTTCTATCATCTATGCCACCGACAATTCTTCCAAAATTTGTCAACTGAAACAAGGCCTTGTTTCCTAGCAAATGATAGTTTCCAATCTTATAGTCACCCGGAATTTGAACGTCAGATACTTCATCATCGCCTACATGGGTACATAGCTTGCCATCAGCATCAGCAAAATATTTTTCCCACATATCGCCTCTGTCCTTGCGCAAATTCATACTTGATGACAGGTATAATTTATCAGGTAACTCTATTTCATTTGTCTTCAATATATCTTCAATATCTTCAATTGACAGCTGCATATCAGAAACTATATTAACTTTTTTTCCTGACTCAGCTTTAATACCATTATAAAGCTTTACCACTTCCGTTTTCGGCTCCAACAATAGTTTCTCCAGCTGGCGTTCCGTATGGAAAGCATATTCCAAAAGCTCCTTGTCAAGCTTACTCTTATTAAGCTCAGCATATATCTGCTTCAAATCACAATCCTTGTCTGAATTCTTCTGTCTGAAATCACCTTCAGCCTCAATACGCAGCCTCTTGAAATCACTTTTAACACCGAATTTTCTGTCTATCTTAAGCTCCAGCAATCCAATAATCGCTTCCGGATTAGAAATCCTTCTAGATAACAATGTATCAAATATATCAAAGGAAATAATTTCGCTCTCCTGCAATTCCTTTTTCATCCCGTCATAGCTCTTAATAGTATACTGCTGAAGATTTTTTCTTCCCTCATATGAATAAGTCATATCCTTATTATCAAACACCAGCAGATTATAATCATTGTATTTACACACCAATCCCAGACATCTCTCAAAAGCATGAGCTATGGTTCCATCCTTTTGACCACCCTCTTTAGGAAATTCTTCAACCTTTATGTCTGCCTCAAAGAATTGCTTTAAAGCATCCACTGATGCAAGAAACATTGTTCCCATAGGATAATCAAAATAAATCTGACTACTCCTTGCTTTTACTCCAATACGGTCCAGCAATTCATCCCTGCTAAACTTATTTTGAAGCCATGTATGCCCCTGATATGGCATATAGCAAAAAGTTTCCGGATAAATCAAACCAATCTTCTCACCCTTGTCCAATTGGTATATATGGCTTTTTATTATTTCCTCACTGCCAAATAATCCTTCCAGCAGATGTACCCTCCACTGAGTCTGCTCAGAGCCTGTAAACAACGACTTCTTGCTATGAATATGACAAATATAGTCATATTCCAAAATTTTCTTTCCAAACACCGATACGAACGGAGCTACATCCCTGCCTCTATTCTGCACAATTTCCACAATGACATTATCCAGCTTATCTATTTTAGAAAAGCGCTCAATCACAAAATCCTTTTGACTTTTGTCAACAATAGACACCAACAAATCAAAATTAAATGGAATATTTGAAAGATACTTTACAAATTCCTCTGTCAAATCCACATAAAACAAATGTAACTGAACTGCTATTTTTTTCTTACACTCATAATTCTCAAACTGTTTTACATCAATTTTTATGCTGTCCTTTTTTTCTTCCCTATAATTCATAGCACTCCACGCACGATAAGATAGGGTATTTTTAAAAAGGAATCCAAAACAACGATAAAATAAGCTTTTTAACTTGTTTTTCAACTTATAATTAATTGGCAATTTCTTATAAATTCCTTTTAAAAACTTAAAAAGCTTATTCTTCATTTTGAACTCCTTTTTACAAATCAACTCATATATAAACTATTTTTTAAGTCCGCCCCATTTCTGATCCTTCTCAGAAATAATTAAATCCTCTTTTGTCATTCCTTCCGGCATTGGCCACTGTACACCGATTTCAGGATCATCCCACTTAAGACCGCCTTCATCATTTGGATGATAAAAATCTGTACATTTATATGCAAACTCTGCTGACTCGGATAAAACTACAAATCCGTGAGCAAAATTCTTTGGAATAAAGAACTGCTTCTTGTTTTCCGCTGAAAGCTCTACACCATACCATTTACCATAAGTTGCTGAGCCCGGTCTCATATCAACAGCAACATCAAATACCTTTCCGCTAACAACTCTGACAAGCTTGTCCTGTGGATAGTTAATCTGGAAATGTAATCCTCTAAGCACACCTTTTTTTGAGCTTGACTGATTATCCTGAACAAATTCCACATCAATTCCTGCCGCCTTATAATCATTATAATTATAAGTCTCCATAAAGTAACCTCTTTCGTCACCAAAAACAGCCGGTGTGATTACCTTTAATCCTTCTATTTCACAAGTTTCAACTGTTATCTTTCCCATATTCGTTTTCCTTTCTTAAATCATCACCTAATTTAGAAACCTCTTACAAACCATTTGCAACATCCATAATATACTGACCATACTCTGTCTTCATAAGTGGCTGTGCAAGTTTCTTTAACTGTTCTGCATCGATGAAGCCTCTCTTGTAAGCGATTTCTTCGATACATGAAATGTAAAGTCCCTGTCTCTTCTGGAATGCAGAAACGAAATCAGCTGCTGCAAGAAGCATATCGTGATTTCCTGTATCAAGCCATGC
>CAYWDL010000007.1:0-24007 GCA_964457015.1 uncultured Roseburia sp.
ACCCTTTTCAACACTATTCTTTATATTAAGAATAGCTTCCTTCAATATCTTATTTTCTGTCTGTTCGCCCAACATACCAAGAGCTGTTATAATATTAACACCTGCTCTAAGAATACTTACAAACTGTCGACAGAACACTGATAAATCCCTGGAATTGACACTTTTCTTTCCACCAATCTTAATATCCTGGCTAAGAACGCCTGCCTCGCTAAGCTTAAGTATCGTATTACCTTCAGCACGCAGGGTGTCTTTTGCTTTTTCCAGATTATCCGCTTCGATAGTACCTTTTTTGCTCTTGCCTTCTTTGGTAACTACCTCATATGTATACTGAGCCATTCTGCTTACCATTCCTTTCCGTAATATATTTCACTACATCATTAACTTCTTCTTGAGTGCCGCATAGTCCTGCGAGAATTCAAGAGCTGATTCGCTAGTGATAACACCCATTCTATATAATTCATACAATGCATCATCCATAGTCTGCATACCTGCCTTCTTATTTGTCTGCATCATAGAAGTTATCTGGAAAGATTTATTTTCTCTAATAAGATTCTTTACAGCGCTGTTCATATGTAATACTTCAAACGCTGCCACTCGCTTGTCCCCTCTTATAGTAGGTACAAGCTGCTGGGATATAACACATTCCAGTACCATCGCAAGCTGTACTCGAATCTGTTCCTGCTGATGTGGCGGGAATACGTCGATAACACGATCGATAGTTGCCGCCGCACCAATTGTATGTAATGTTGAAAATACCAAATGTCCTGTTTCTGCTGCTGTTATGGCAGTAGATATAGTTTCAAGGTCACGCATCTCTCCTACAAGAATAACATTTGGATCTTCACGAAGTGCTGCTCTTAAGGCATTGGCATAGGACATTGTATCATTGCCAACCTCTCTCTGATTAACAGTGGACTTCTTATGCTGATGCAAATATTCTATAGGGTCCTCCAATGTAATGACATGAGATGTGTTATTCTCATTAATCTTATCTATGATAGCTGCCAACGTTGTTGACTTACCACTACCTGTAGGTCCTGTTACAAGGATAAGTCCTCTCTTTTTCTTATAAAGTTCAACAACAGATGATGGAATCTCCAGTTCCTCAACACTAGGTATCTTGGTGGAAACCAGACGAAGTACCGCCGCCATGGTTCCTCTCTGCTTAAACACATTTACTCTGTATCGTCCCATTCCAGGAAGGGCAAAGGAGAAGTCAACCTCACCCTTTTCATAAAATATTTCCCTGTGTCTATCATTCATAATAGATGATAATATAGCCTCTGTGTCAGCCGGCATCAATCTTGGATAATCCATATTAATAAGCTTACCAGCCACTCTGTACTTCGGCGCAACACCTACTGTAATATGTACATCGGAAGCTTTCACATCCTCTGCCTTTTTCATTAACTCTTCTATTGTTACCATACTATTCTCCTCTTACTCTTCATCCGCAGTATATGTAGCTCTAATTAACTCATTTAAAGATGTAACGCCCTCTTTTACGTACTTTGCTGCCGAATTCCTAAGAGAACTCATGCCCTCTGATTCAGCCACTGCTTTTATCTCAGCAGCACTGCCGCCTCTGGCTATACATTCCTTGACCCTCTTCGTGATAGTCATAATCTCATAGATACCTATACGTCCTTTATAACCAATATTGTCACATTCCTGACATCCTACCGGTTCACTAACCATCAACTGCTCGCTTTCAGGAACTCCAAGTATCTTCTTTTCACTATCTGTTGCAAGTCTCTGGGTTTTACACTTGCAAAGTCTACGTACAAGACGCTGTGCAATAATACCTACCAACGAGTCACCTAAAAGATACGGCTCAATACCCATATCTACAAGACGACCAACAGTACCGGCTGTACTGTTTGTATGAAGTGTACTAACAACCAAGTGACCTGTGATAGATGCTCTAACGGCAATTTCAGCAGTTTCACCATCTCGAATCTCACCAATCATGATAATATCCGGGTCCTGACGGAGGATAGAACGCAAACCACTGGCAAATGTCATATCAGCCTTAACGTTAACATTAACCTGGTTAACACCATCAATATTCGCTTCTACAGGGTCTTCTACTGTTACAATATTAACATCTTCTGTATTCAACTCACTTAACGCTGTGTAAAGTGTAGTAGACTTACCACTACCTGTAGGTCCTGTTACAAGGATAATACCGTTTGGATTCTTAAGAATATTATCAAACTTTTCAAGGTCCTCAGGTCTCATACCTAAATCTTTCTTGTCCTTTTTAAAACCTTCCTTCGACGCAAGACGCATAACGACCTTTTCGCCGTATACCGTAGGAAGGTTGGAAACTCTTATATCCCACTCTCTCATATCAACCATAAGTGTGATACGACCATCCTGTGGCTTTCTCTTTTCCGAAATGTCCATATTTGACATAATCTTAAGTCTGGCAACAATCGCCGAAAACAAAGCCTTATCATATGTAATAATCTCTCTTAAGCTACCATCAATACGATATCTTACCCTTACATTAAATTCAAAAGGCTCGATATGAATATCACTGGCTCTCTGTCTTACTGCCTGTTCAATGATATTATTAACCAACTGTACAATTGGTGAATTCTCAACATCATCTCTTCTGACACTATCCTCAGCCTCTTCCTCTGTCATATAGCCTTCCTGTTCCTTCTTGAACTTTTCAGCCATAGCCTGAGCCTGAGCCTTACCAAAATATCTGTCAATCATTGCATCGATGTGAGATGGCATCGCAAGTACCGGTTCAACCTGCATACCTGTAACAATGCTCAAATCATCCATCGCAAAGATATTCATTGGGTCCGACATGGCAACTATAAGAACATTAGCTGCTGTTTTTGAAATAGCTATCGGTAAAAGCTTATACTGTCTTATCAGTTTTTCACCAACCATATACACAGCCTTCTCATCAATGTCATACGTTCTCAAATCCACAAAATCTAAGCCTAACTGTGTCTGCAAAGCACGCATCATATCTTCTTCTGTAATATAGTTAAGCTCAATGAGCATCTCACCTAAAAGCTTGCCCTTTTCCTTCTGCTGCGATAACGCATCCTCCAACTGTTCCTGAGTGATATAATCATATTCTACTAAAATATCACCAAGT
Source organism: uncultured Roseburia sp. (assembly GCA_964457015.1). GTDB lineage: Bacteria > Bacillota > Clostridia > Lachnospirales > Lachnospiraceae > SVEL01. Next base: position 3,125 of record CAYWDL010000007.1, read on the forward strand.
CTTACTCTTTTTCTGTATCCCGCCATATTAAGTTCTTGCCTTTCTTAGTTTTTCATATGAATATGTATTTTTATAAAAACTTTACTTTTTCTTTACGTTCTCTTATTTAATATTTATAAAATTTTTATAAACAAATTAGCTTACAACTTAACAATTATCATACCACATTATCATCAATTACGCAATATTTCTTTCTTTTAATTAACTAAAAAATTTTAATTATTTTTTAAGAATTCGAATTTAGAGCATAAAAAAAGCCACAATAATATAAATATTATTGCAGCCGAACTATCTTAGCATTCATCCTCCGCCTTAGACTCCTAGCTTTGCGCCACTATATTTCTATAGTTTTGCCCTTTAAATCATTATGTTGTGTCGTTCATTATATAACAAACATATTTCTTTGTCAATATTTTACAACTATCTATTTATCAATGTAAATTATTAAAAGGCGGGTTTTTCATCAAACCCACCTTTCATAACTTCATTTAAACTTTAAATACACTTATCTGCTGTTCTAATTGTTCTGCTATAACCTTAAGGTCCTTAGCCGCTTCTGACAAATTGCCTACTGTATTATCCAATTCCTGAACAGAAGCACTTGTTTCTTCTGTCGCAGCAGCATTTTCTTCTGAAATCGCAGAAAGACTCTGGATAACGTCGATAATGCCATTCTTAGCAATATCAAGTTCAACAATACGTCCTGAGATATTTTCAACACTACTTACTGACGATTCAATTCCCTTGCTTACATTCTCAAACTCAGCCTTCGTCATATTAAGCTTCTCTTCCTGCTCACTGACAATAGCTTTAACCTCATCCATAATATCAACAGTCTTGTTAGATTCAACAAGGAGCTCATTGATAACCTTTTCAATCTCTGTTGCAGAATTATTAGATTGGTCTGCCAGCTTTGAAATCTCCGAAGCAACTACCGCAAATCCTCTTCCCGCCTCGCCGGCTCTTGCAGCTTCAATAGATGCATTCAGCGAAAGAAGACTTGTCTCATCCGCAATGGATGTAATAAGTGCAACTGCCTTCTTAATCTTCTGAGCCGAAACATTGGTGTACTCAGCCTGTACTGCAATACGCTCAACAGCTTCGATGGTCTTATCATTAGATTTGCTAAGCTCTGTAATAATCTCTGATGATGCCTTCTCAGCCTCGCCCATTACTCTGGCGTTATTCTGAAGCTCCTCAACATTATGAATAACATTCTCAATAAGGTTACCCATATCCATAGCGTTTATTGTTGCCTTTTCTGTTTCAGATGCCTGTATTCCTGCACTTTCGGCTATCTCCTCAACCGCCTTGCTAACTTCAATCATTGTTGTATTTGTTCTGTCAGATGTACCTTCAAGATTTACTGCCGATACTGTAAGAACATCAACTGACTCCTTAATATTACTTACGATATCGTTAAGACCATCCTTAAGTCTTTCAGAAGCTCTACCAATCTGACCAATCTCATTACTGCTTGTCAAAGCCTTCTTATCAAAATCAACTGCAAGATTACCATCTGCAATCTTTGCAAGACTGCCTGCAAGTCTGTTAATCATCTTAGAAATATTTCCTGCAATTATTACGGCAATTATTATAGATGCAACAGTCAATACCGCACATACCGCAACAGCCTTAACAGTTTCAGTCAATATAAGCTTATCAATCTCTTCACTATTTCTTCCTATGAATATGAGTCCAACGGTCTTTTCTGTACTCTTTCCTTCATCATTCTTCAAAGGAAGGTAATAACCATAATATGTATCTCCATGAAGCTCTGCCGATGTATCAAAATACTCTTCACCGCCAACAACTACCTTCTGGTAAATCTCATCATCAATCTGATTATTTGCATTCAAACCGTCCTTTGTCAATGGTTGTCCTGACTCATCCTTGAACGATGTAAGAATACGTCTGTTATCAAACACAAACGACACCTGAACATCACCATTCGCAGAAATCTTTTCTACAATCTCATCCTTGCCTGTGATTCTTATGTCACCCTGCCAGATAACCGAAGATCTTTCTACATAATTGGTATCATTACCAGCCATACCTTCGAATGTACTCTTCAATGTAATAGCTGTAGTTTTAAGACCATCCTTCTCAGTTTCAACAATATTACTTTTCAAAGATGTGGCCGTATTAATTGTAAGAACAATACTAACTACCAATATAGGCAAAGCAACTACTGCAACAAGCTGTGCTTTAAGGCTACCCTTCTTTGTCTTTTTCTTCTTATTGTTAGAGGTCTTTTTCCCTGTAGAAGTTTTTACATTACCCTTACTATCTGTGGCTTTTTTCTTTTTAATCGGCTTCTTTCCCGTCTTTTTCGCAACCGGTTTTTTATTATCTTTAGGAGCAGTAGCTTTATCCAGCTTACTACCTTCTTCCTCAGTCACACCATCCGACGATGTTGCCGCAGAACCCTTCTGTTCAACAGGTCTTTTTCTTTTCTTCTTCGCCTTTTCAGCAACAGCTTTCTTATCGCCACCAGCATCCACAGGTCTTTTCTTCTTCTTTTTCGAAGCATCAGTCTTTTCAGACTTTTTCTCCTTCGTCTTTTCAGTAGTGACACTTTCTTCACTAATCTTAACACCCATCTCGGTATTTTCATCAAAGTATGGTTCAAATGCCACGTCAGCGCCAGGATTTTCTTGCTTATTCACGTCTTTGTCCAGCTTTTCCCTGCTTTCCATAGTATTCTCCTCCTTATTCATCCGTACTTAATAATGTAACTATTATAACATAGAATATTTTTTTATACCACAACTTTTTTATGAATTTTGTCGTTATTTGTCACAAAATTACGCATTACTTTTGTGCATTTTCTACAACTTTCTATTCTTAATCCAATTTACAGACAAGTCAAACCATCTATGAATATACTCATACAGCGGTTTTTCTTCTGCCGACTCCACCATTTCTTTTGAAGCAATGGATAAGCCATGGTCTCCCACCGGAAACAAATGAAATTCAACATCTACATTTGCACTTCTAAGCGCCAGAACAAATAACATTGAATTCTCCATCGGCACCAGCGTATCTCTAAATGTTGTCCAAATAAATGTCGGTGCCGTCTCTGCATCCACTTGCTTTTCCAAGGAAATATACTTATAATAAGGACTTTCCCACACCTTATCCATCCCAAGAAGATTCACACAAGAATCATGATGAGTGTATTCACCTGCCGTTATTACCGGATAACTAAGTATAGCTCCATTAGGCTTAATCATATCCTTCGTTGTTTCCAACGCTTCTTCTAAAAATCCTTTATTATACAAGGTTGCCATCGAACCACACAAATGTCCTCCCGCTGAAAAACCGCATATATATATTTCATCAGAATTAACGCCATACTTATCAGCATTCTCACGAACAAATTTTATAGCCAGCGCAAGCTCCATAAGCGCTGCCGGAAAAACATTGGGAATAACCGAATAATCCAACACAAATGCTCTCATACCACATTTTGCATACCTCTTTGCGACAGGCTCGCCTTCTCTGTCACATCTGAAAAAATATGCACCACCCGGACACACTATCACCGCCGGCCTCTTCTCATCACAATTTTCATCTGTATAAGCCGTTAATACAGCCTCAAAATCATCCTTCTTACAACCAAACTTCTCATAAGGGACATTTAATTTTATTTTTTCTATATTCATAAGTAAAATTCTCCTATTATTCAAAAAGGGCCATTGCATCTTGCAACAGCCCCTTCCTCATACTAAATTAACACATATTTTAATACAAACAATATTGTCAGCACGTACATAAGTGGTGAAATCTCTTTGCGTTTTCCTGATACAAGCTTAATAATTGTATAAGAAATGATACCCATGGAAATACCCTCTGAAATACTGTACATAAATGGCATTGCAATAATCGCTACAAATGCCGGTATTGTTTCAGTATAATCCTCAAAATCAATCTTCGTAATAGATGTCATCATCAGGAAGCCAACCATAACAAGAGCCGGTGCTGTGGCAAATGATGGTATTGCAAGGAATATTGGTGATAAAAACAATGATATTCCAAACAGTAATGCTGACACAACCGATGTAAGACCTGTTCTTCCACCTTCAGCCACACCTGATGCACTCTCAACGAATGTTGTAACTGTAGATGTACCAAGCACAGCGCCCGCAGTTGTACCAACCGCATCCGCCATCAACGCTCCCTTTACCTTAGGCAGCTTACCATTTTCATCAAGCATATCTGCCTTTGACGCAACACCAATCAACGTTCCAAGAGTATCAAACAAATCAACAAAAAGGAATGCAAACATTACAACAACAAAATCTAAGGATAAAATATTTTTCAAACTCAAATCCAGCTTACCTAACACAGGCATTATACTAGGAACTGAAATGCCATTGCTAAAATCCGGAATCAGGCTGTAAAATCCTGCCGCTGCATCCGGCTTATAAAGGCCTGTAAGCTCACATATTATTCCAAGCACCCATGTAATAAGTATTCCCCACAAAATATTTCCTTTAACCTGTTTTATCATCAATATAGCTGTTATTACTATTCCCAGCAAAGCAAGCAACACAGTTATACCTTCACTATCAAACGTACCATTTTTTATAGAATTTTTAAACGAAAACATGGATACAAGCGTAGTCGAATCAACTACAACCTTGGCATTCTGTAATCCAATAAACGCAATGTAAAGACCGATACCAACCGATACACCGTGTTTTAAATTCATAGGAATCGCATTAAATATAGCTTCTCTTACATTTGTAAGCGACAATAATATAAATATTATTCCTTCAAAGAATACTGCTGCCAATGCAACCTGCCATGAAAATCCCATTCCGATTACAACTGTATACGCAAAATACGCATTAAGTCCCATACCAGGTGCCAACACAAATGGATAGTTGGCAAACAACGCCATCAAAAGTGTAGCAAAACATGCCGAAATAGCTGTAGCTGTAAACACCGCCCCTTTATCCATACCTGTAGTTGAAAGGATATCCGGATTAACCGCAAGTATGTACGCCATCGTCATAAATGTTGTAACACCTGCTATAACTTCCGTCTTAACGTTTGTGTTGTTTTCTTTTAGTTTGAACATTTTTTCTAACATATTCATCGTTTCCTCCAAGCTTTAATTTTTCTCAAGTAAGGTTATACATTCTATATGGCTCGTATGCGGAAACATATCCACCGGCTGAGCCTTCACCACTTTATAGCCCTTATTCATAAGATTTTTTATATCCCTAACCATAGTTTCCGGACCGCAGGAAATGTATACCACCTTCTTAGGTGAAAGCCTGCAAAGAGATGACAAAAACTTCTCATCGCTTCCCGAACGCGGCGGGTCCATAACCACCACATCAACCTTTTCCCCACGTGCTGCAAGCTTCATCATAAACTTGCCCGCATCCTCATTTACAAAACGAATATTATCCGTCTTATTTATTTTTGCATTAACAACGGCATCCTTCACTGCATCCTTGTTAAGCTCAACGCCGACGACAGAACGAACGTATTTTGACATTATTATGCCAATCGTTCCAATGCCGCAGTAGGCGTCAATAACTCTTTCTTCACCTTGAAAACCTGCCATTTCAATAGCCTTATTATACAAAATCTCCGTTTGTATCGGATTTATCTGATAGAATGACCTTGGCGATATTTTAAACTTACAGTCACACAAAATATCATATATATACCCCATTCCGTAAGCTGTGCTTTCCTTCTCGCCAAGCACAAGGCTTGTCTTTTTCGCATTTACATTAATAACAACCGTTGTAATATAAGGATGCTCTTTCCTAAGCTCACTTACAAAATTATTTTTAGAAGGGAATATCGGCGATGCAACAACAAGCACCACCATCACTTCACCGGTTCTATTACCGGTCCGTACAAGAACATGCCTAAGGAAACCATACCCCGTATCCTCATTGAAGGTTTTGATTTTAAAGTCCTTAACCAGCTTCCTAATCGTAGCCATTATCATATCAGCTCTGTAATCTTCAATCTGACAATAATCTATGGGCACCACATCATGTGTACCCTTTGAATATATTCCTGATATAATATCACCGCTTTTATTCTTATCAAATACCGCGTGAACCTTGTTCCTGTAATTGTATGGAATGTTCATTCCTATAATAGGTTCAGGCTTGCAGTACTTTTTCATAAGCCCATTAATAATAATCTGTTTTTTCTCAAGCTGTTCCGAATACTCCACACCCTGATACTTACAGGCTCCACATTTTTTACTATATTTACATATCGACGAAAGGTTTTTAACAAGAGCAAAAATTTTGTTGTCACGAATAGAATGCGAAGGAACAGTCCTCTTGGTCATCTTATTGTTAGCTTCAATAGCCTCTTCAACCGTAACCCAGCACAGCTTATATCCTTCATCTCTCTCGTATCTGTCAAGCTTCTGACTTTGAACATCATCTTCTACGTCAGCAAAGAAATAGTATGAAAAATGATCAAATATCGCTTTGTCATACTTATCCTTTCTGACTTCCTCAGTATAACCGAACTCTCTAATAGATTCCGGTATAATCCTAAGTCCTGTCTCCTCCAAAGTCTCTCTAATCAGGGTTTCCTCCATTGATTCACCCGTTTCCATTCCCCCTCCGGGGAATTTATAGTAACCATGCTTGCTACTATGAACCGTGGCCACCAGGCCATTTTTCATAATAATGGCACGGCATGCCTTTCGTACAACTACGGGGAGACTTGTATCATAATCTTTTTCGTCGTTTACATACAACTCTCTCATTTTGCTCTTTTGCCTTTCGTTTTATTCTTTTATTAATATCCTTTTACAATGGCTTTAAGATGTTTCTTATAAGCCTCTGCCACATCCACCGGTTCAGCTATTCTGATTCCGGTTCCAATTCCACATAACCAGCCAAAAAACTGGTTGCTGACATTTACATTTACTAATACCTTAAATGTCTCACTGTCAAGAGGCCTCATATAAACCTCTTTTCCAAATCTGTCTATAATAACTCCAGCCAATCTATTTTCGCAAATCAGAACAATGTCTCTTTCCTCTCCTCCATACATTCCAAATGTCTTTTTTGCAAAAATACCATTGTCGAAGCCATTAAACAACTCCTTATTCTCTCTGGACTTTTTCGAAAGCTCAATAGATTTCATTTTGTCTACTCGGTAATGTTTAACCCTTTCCGAAATATGGTCATAACCCACAAGATAATAATTGTCATCATTAAAATTAAGAGCAAATGGACTCACCTCATACTTTTCTCCATTTTTCTTAATCTTTAATTCCTTTTTTACATTCCACTCTGCATATTGAAAATTAATGGCTTTATCCGCAGATATTGCTTCATGAATCTTATCAACATTGTGATAAATGCTTTCGTTCATAGTTTTGATTCTATTAGAAACAATAACCTGACGCTGCAGATATGCGGCCTCATATGTACTGGTTAAGCTTTCCAGCTTCTTTATCAGTTCTCTGGATTTCTTTTCTGTAAGAAACTTAGACGCCTGCACCGAATCCACCAACAGCTTCAATTCCGCAAGCTCAAACTCTCTGGAGTCCACATAATATCCCTTAGGTGCTTCCTTACGAAGCTTCACATCCATTCCAAATAAATTCAAGCATTCAATATCATCATAGATACTTTTCCTTTCGGCGGTAATCCCCTGCTTCTCCAGCGCTTCAATAAGCTCCTTCGTAGTAAGGCTGTGTTTTTTGTCCGTCTTTTCCATCAACTCCGCCATTATATACAGTATTTTCAGCTTTTGATTAAACGATTTTGGCATCTCTTCCTCCAATATTTCACGAAAAACTGTCCAACAAACAGTACAACCCACAGTTATTAACAGTATACAACAATTAAAAAAATTTGTCACTATGTTAAAGTGAATTTACTTCAATTCGCAAAGTATTTTTTGCAGATTAAAGATTTATTTCGAAAATAAAACTTTATTTTTATGTAAATAGATAGTATAATACACCCGGGTATTACAACATTGGCGATAAGTCGCCCCAAGTTTGGAGGCTTTTATGAATAAATCAAAAAATAAATTATTACCATTATACATAGTGTTAGGCATTATAATAACAGTCAGTGCCGGATTATTTATCGCATCAGGCTTTATAAATCTGCGAAACAACAAGCTTCAGGCTTCAACCACAAATTCAGTCGAGGCCACTTCAGGCTCAGCAGAAAAGGAAACCATTAATTCAGAGACAGAATCTGAGACAGAGGAAGAAACCTTTTTCTTCGAAGAACCGACCACAAAGGAAGAATTTGTATCCCCTGATGTAGAAATCATTCCCGGTGCAATTAATTTTGCACTTCAGGTAAATATAGGCACCAATGTAGTAACAGTTTTTGCCAAGGATGAAAATGGTCAATTTACCATTCCTTACAAGGCAATGACCTGTTCCTCAGGTCTGGCGACCGAAGAATATCCGGAGCCTACACCTTTGGGAAATTTCAATTTACAAACCTCACATATATGGTGCAGAATGGTTGATTGGACATACAGCCAATATTCATATTTTATTTATTCTGATATAATGTTCCATTCAACCCCTGTAGCTTTGGATTATAACATCATCGAAGGCGAATTTCCTTCTCCTGTGTACAGTGTTTATTCAGATGCATAAGTGGCATATACAAAATCCAGAGTTAAGGTGTCCGAATTTAACAAATTAGGCAGTGATGCATCACTTGGTTGCATAAGGCTCACCGTAGCCGATTCCAAATGGATATTTGAAAATTGTCCTACCGGAACGCCTACAACCATCATTGATTCAGATTCAAGCGCAGACCCTTTAGGCAAGCCTGAGGTCATCAAAATTAATGAGGATGCCATTCCAGAAGATTGCGGCGAATACATAATAGCCCGATTTCCGTATGCAGAAGACCCTTACAGCGGTCTTTACACAATGAAGAACCTTTGGGTTTCATGGGATCCAACCGACCCCGACCCGAACAACCCATGGAATAATTATCATCCTGAAATAACCATTCCGGAAGATGGAATTATAAAAGTTCCCGGGGGTTGCACACCTTCCGACTTCTATTTATACTGCGACGTTACCGCAATTGACACTTGCAGAAATGATATAACTGATACAATTATTGTTTCAGATACTTCAATTTTCAAAAAGAGAGGTACATACGAAAACATCACTCTTTCTGTTAAGGACCTGCTAGGTCGCGAAGCAAGCGTTACTGTCACATTCGAAATATATTAACAAAACACAAAAGAGAGTCACAACCAGGTTCATCAGGTGTTGCCCGACTTTTTCTTTGGGAATTAACATTAAATCACATATCCGAAAAACCATTTCTCGGTTATGGTGCCGATGGCACGGACCAAAGATTAGAAGCTGAGTCTGGTGGTATAAGCGGAAGATCTCATTGCGAATATTTACACTATGCCGTTTGTTTTGGAATTCCCGCGGCGATTATTTATGTAGTAGCAGTGTTTTTAGTATATCTTAGAGCACTGAAATTCAGGCACCAATTAAGTCCTACAAACCTTATCGGATTATGTGTGTCATTTGCTTACTTAGCATCAGCTGTCGTAGGAAATTCAATGTTTTACACCACACCATTTCTTTTCATTTTTTTAGGTTTAGGATATTACAACCAGAACGATTAATTATAATTTCCCATTAATTCAGTTAATTTCTAAGGAGACAATTAAAAAAGTGCCGCTTTGTGATTCCCCAACCACAAAGCGGCACTTTTTCATCCTCTACACCTCATAATCCATACAAACCCTTGTCTTAGTATAAGGTCTCACATTATTATCTGCAACCTTAACATGCTCAGGATGAACCGCATATCCCTTAAGAGCTGCCTCATCATCAAACAATGAATCCAGCATTACATCCGCATTAGAAGACTCAAGGCAGTCAATCTGCACCTTAATCTCCACAAGCCCCGGCACAACTTTCTTTAACGCCTCAAGATTAGTCTTAATTCCTTCTTTAACCGCCTGTTTTTCGCTTTCGCCAAGCTCATCCTTCAACTGCCATAAAATCACATGCTTTACCATAAACTTCCCTCCAATTTCCTTGCTATATTTTGCATTTTTCCTTTAGATTGGCGTACCAACCTATTTTACTTCATCCTTCTTTGGCGCCTTTACAAGGAACACACTAAGCAACAATGCAACTATGTATAATGCAAGTGTTACATATAACACTGTCTGGTAGCCTGTTGGGTTAACTGAAATTAACTCACCATGACCATCATCAATATTCTTCCACTGGCCAAACTTATTAACAATCCAGTTCGCAAGCTGATTACCTGTAAGGCCTGCAAAAGCCCATGCAGATAATGTTATACCATGAAGTGCACTTATGCTACCCATACCATACTGGTCCGAAAGTAATGTTGGAACATTAGAGAAACCACCGCCGTATCCTGCATTAACCACCATAATAAGCACGAGAACAAGAATCATTAACGCTGTGTTGTCAGCACCCTTTTCAATACCACCTGTTAATACAACAAGTCCTGTAAGAACGATAGATGTTACAAAAATAATTTTGTACATCGTATTTCTATCCTTCATCTTATCAGCCATCGCTGACAAGCCTAAACGTCCTGCAGCATTAAATATAGCTGATACAGTTGAAATAACACCTGCAAATGCAGCAAGTCCAATACACTTAACAATCATCTTTTCCTGCGAGATAAGCGCAAGACCACATGTGATATTGATATAGAACATTAACCAAATTCCAATATAGTTTGTAATTGGTCTTGTCTTAATAACAGACATAATGCCCTGACCCTTTTCTTTTGTCTGTGGCTCATGCCATCCTTCCGGCTTAGCGAGAAGAAGATGACCAACAAACATCATTACGAAGTATACCACAGCAAGAATCAAGAACATTTTATATATTCCGCCTTCGCCAAGTCCCTTAAGCATAGCTTCCATTATAGGACTTGCGATAGCCTTAGCCGCACCAAATCCTGCTACTGCAAGACCTGTTGCCAGACCTTTTTTATCCTGAAACCAAAGCATAAGGGTCTTAACCGGTGAAAGATAACCTGTACCAAGACCTATACCCATTATGAAACCATAACACAAATAAATACCTAACAATGTAATTATTTTACCATGACCGGCTTCTGTACCACCAAAATAAATAAATGCACCTGTACCTGCCATACCTACTGCAAAGCAAATCGATGCAATAAGAGATGATTTGTGAATATCCTTCTCAACTACATTTCCAAGGAATGCCGCTGACATACCAAGGAAGAAAATTGCAAAGCTGAATGCCCACTCTGTTGCACCCTTTGAAAATCCGATATAATCTGCGATTTCCTGACTAAAGATAGACCAGCAATATACTGTACCAATGCTACAATGCAGTAACAATGCAGGAATAGCTGCTCTAACCCACTTGTTTTGAATATTCTTCATAAACTTCCTCCATTACATAAAATATATATTTCCACTAAAAAGCTGCCCGCAAGGGGCAGCCTTGTGTTTCAAATTTACTGTTCCTTTGTAAATGACCACTTATCCCAAGAATATCTACCCTTAAATGTAGAGATAGTCTCGTCGTAGTAGCCATAGAATGTTTCCTTGTAAAGGCTTGTATCTGATGGTTCTGTTGTCCACTCCAGGTCTTCAATAGACATATATAAGTTATCCGGTTCATATTCATAGATGTAAGCATCATATGTACCAGTAACTCCCTCCGGTGTTGTAATTGTAATACTAGCACTTAAGTTATCATCATCTTCAACCAATGTATCCTTGATTGTTATTACAACAGTATCCTCGTTATTTGTACCCTTCCATGTACCAATTGCACCGCACTTGAAAGAAGTAAGAGTATAATCATTGAAATAGTTAAATGACCACTCGCTTGTATCTGTGTCAAAGTAAAGAACCACTTCTGAATCCAATGCTAATTCTACATCTGCTTCCTTAACAACAAATGTCACATCTGCATATGCATATCTTCCATTGTATTCAATCTCGCCTAAAACAACATCTGAGATTGTTACATCCTCTGAATCTGCATCATAATAATAACCCATAATCCAAAATGATTCACCATCATCTGCCAGCATTTGTGCAAAATCTTCTGTCTTAAGCTCTTCAATCTCATATCCGTCTACAAATTCAGCGCTCGATTCAGTAACCTCATCTGAACTCCAATACCAGCTTCCCGAATAAGCGAATGTATACTTCACTGTAAAAGAAATCACTCTATATCCCTCTGTAGCCACACCTTCAACAGTTACAGTATCAGTCATCGCCTCTTTGTCCAAACTATGCTCTTTAATTTCATATGTAGTAGTATCGTCGCTTAAACTAATGTATTCATCTTCAGCCGAGAATGAATCGTAAGCTATCAATTCCTTTACTTTTTCATCAGTAATCTCTTCAGTAAGCTCAGATTTTGTTTCGCCAGCCTCAACCTTGCCCTTTCTTACTTTCCAAGTTTCATTATCATCTCTGATTTTAAACTTAATTTCATACTCAGTTGTCTTGCTAATTGGACCATCCTGAATTGTAAATTCGCACTCTACAGTAGCCTTATCCTGATCCTCATTAATCTCAACCTCATTAATCTTTACTTCAAAATTACCCTCTTTTTTCTGCTCCTTTGTGATAACATCTTCATCCACCAGCGCTTCAATAACATCATCAGCTGTCGGCTCCGGAACTTTACCACATGCAGTCAATATACTGAATGTCATTACCATTAACGAACCAAGCAGCAACGTCTTAAACTTTTTCATAAGTACCTCCTATATTGGTAAATACCAATTAATCACTTGATAAAAGTATCACTTTTATCATATTTTGTCAATTATTTACCGAAATTTAGTATATATCTTCCGGCATACAAATAGCTGTAATAGCAACTCCCGCAATTGCAACTATAGCAACAATTGTCATAATCATTCTCTTCATACCAGTTCCTCCAATCCTAGCATCCTTCACTAGTTACTCTGTTCTTGCCTTTTCTTTTTCCTTCATACAATCTGTCGTCCGCCTTCTTCACAACACCATTAAAGCTTTCTGCTTCATCCGATGTTGCAATTCCCAATGTCATCGTCACACAGAACTTTCTATGTTCATCAGCCTCCAGCTCTACAGCTCGTATCTGTTCCAATATTCGCGTAGCAATGGTAATTGCATGCCTTTTGTTAACATTTGAGAGGAAAACTAATATTTCTTCTCCTCCCCATCTGCACACTATATCATCGCTCCTGACCGCTTCTTTAAAAATATCCGATACAACCTTCAGCACTTCATCTCCAATCGAATGACCATATGTATCATTTATTTTCTTAAAATCATCAATATCGCCAAGAATAACTGTATATTTCTCACTATTCATTTCCGCCTGCTGATATCGCTCATTTATACTTCTTCTATTGCATAATCCAGTCAGCGGATCCTTCCTTGACAATTCCTCAAGAGTCATATTCTGCAAATTCTGCTTCGCCTCAAGATAAATAACCTTACCGACAATCGTACTGCAAAACGCCACGATTGCAACTACAATTGCCGTATAATTCAGCATATATACAAGTCTGTCAATGATAATGCTTCCTAAACTATACTTTGGTTCAATGAATCGATGTACAACTCTCGTCACCCAAAATGCCACAATAGCTGTTATAACATAGAACATAGGATTAACGTTCTGCGAAATTTCCCTAAAGCTATATGTAACATAATAACCAATAGGTATAACAGCAATAAGGTACAGCATAAATCCACAATCAATTCCAACAAATAATGTGGCCAGAATTGAATGCACTACAATCTCTAAAAATATTATGTCGAAAATCTTTCTTAGATTTTTGCCCTTTACTGCTCCGATATAACACAAAACATACACCACTATACTGGCAGTATTTATGACGACCATTTCAGTAATACCAAAGCAGATAAAGAATATCCATAAGGCGACGTGAAATAAACCCACAACCAAAGCCGTTGCAGTTATCATTTGTTTCGTTGAAACAGCAAATTTGCCCTTCACCGAAATAAATTCCCATAATTTTTTCATAAAAACCTTCCTACTCTTTTCATTCCCAAAAACACCTTTTCAATTATACAACAAACAGACTACAATATCAATGATATTTTTCATTACAGCATTTCAATAAAGCAGACTACTGTCTGTTATAATAATCCAAACCGTCATCCGGATTAAAGTAGGTTCTAATATATCCATCAGTTGAAACAACTACAAACTCATTGGTTTTCTCCAAATAATAAACATCGTCTCCATCCTCTTCCTCTGTTTTATGAAGAGCTTCCTTATTTGTGACAACCTTTCCCGCTGCCGCCTCATATTCTTCAGCAGACGCAAAGCCCATATCCTTTCCATGCTTCTCATAATGCTGTTCTAAAAGATTCTGATTACGGAATTTCAAGTTGTTTTCTGTACTTTCATCACCTGTATCCTCCGTACCCTCCTCCAATTCAGTATCATTGGCATCCTCCGCATTGTCCGCAACTTCAGTTTTTTGACCATTATCTGTATTTGTCGAATCCTGATTATCCCATACAAATATATAATAAACAACTGCAAGCACAATGAATACAGCTACACCAACCTTGTACAGAGTACTATTCTTATTTATCTTCATCTTTTTCTCCAATTCTTATTTAATACCTATATCCGGCAACGACTTCTCAGCAGACCTCTTGAACTTGTCTACCTCCTTCATTGCCTGCGGAATCGAAATATTAGTTCCCGCACCGGCAACACAACCGCCGGGACATGCCATTCCTTCAATTAGACATCCTTTTTTCTTGCCTGCCTTAGCCATGAGTAACATCTTTTTACATTCCGCAAGGCTCTCCGCATGCTCAATCTTAATCTCTGTGCCGGGATACTCTCTTTCTATACATTCCTTAATGGCATTTGCAACACCTCCTGCAACACCATATCCACGTCCTGCACCTGTAGCATCCTTCATCTCATCCATGGCTTTTATCTCGTCAAGCAGAATCCCTTTTGCCTCAAACATACCTGTCAGTTCTTCAAACGTAATTACAAAATCCACATCCGAACGGACTGTTCTTCGACTTGCTTCCAGCTTCTTCGAAGCGCACGGCCCAATGAATACCACTGAGGCATCCGGATGCTCTGCTTTAATAATTCTGGCAGTAGCAACCATAGGGGTCAATGCATTGCTAATCTTATCTATTGTTTCCGGGAACAAATTCTTCGCCATAACAGACCATGACGGACAGCAGGATGTAAGTGCAAAATCCTGATTACCACTGGCAACCTCTTTCACATAATGCTCCGCTTCCTCTATACAGCCTATGTCCGCACCGATTGCAGTCTCATACACATCAGCAAATCCCAATTCTTTAAGAGCCGTTTTAAACATATCCGGTGTTACCTTAGGTCCAAACTGTCCAACAAAAGCCGGCGCAACCTGTGCAATAATCTTTCTTCCCGACTGCATAGCTCTTATAAGCTGAAATATCTGGGACTTATCTGCAATTGCTCCAAATGGACAGCTAACCATGCATTGACCACAGGATACACAAATATCATTATCAATCACCGCTCTGCCCTTACTATCCGACTTAATAGCATTGATTCCACAAGCCGCCTGACAAGGTCTCTCCTTATGACAAATTGCATCATAAGGACACACCTCCTTACACTTGCCACATCGAATACATTTTTCCTGGTCTATGACAGAACGACCTTTCACCATCGTAATGGCACCCTTTGGACACACGCTTTGACACGGATGTGCAAGACAACCCATGCATGAATCCGTTACTTCATATCCATTTACAGGACATGCATTACACGCAGAAGGAATAACCTGCATCAAAGGCGGTTCATAATATTTTTCATCAATATTGCTTTCCTCCACTCCCTGTGTAAGATGCCCCGGGCGTTCTCTGTTTTCAGGACGAAGACTCATGCCCATTGCAAGACGGAGTCTTTCACGAATAACCGCTCTATCGCGATATACATTTTCCCAATAATCCGACTCATCATAATCCACTATCTTATATGGCAAAGCTTCCATATCATCTTTTAAATTTGTAGAATTATATGCCAGATTAGCTACTTCCTTAAACACCAGCCTCCTTCTCTGTCTAACAGGAGTATCAATACCTCTCATACTACTCATATGTGTTATTTCCTTTCGTTGCTTATGCTGTTTTTCCTATATATTTCACTTTATCTTTCCTGTAGTTTAGCATATTCAAAACTATCTGTAAATCACTTTTAAATTTTAAAAAAATGCTGTACGCCCAATTTAACGTACAGCATTTTTCTATTCAACTCTCATTCCACGGATAATTTTTCTAAGCTTAAGAATCTCGCCAGGCGCAACTGACAACTCATCAATACCCATACGGACAAATTGTTCCGTAAGTGTTGCATCTGCACCCAGCTCTCCACAAATACCGGCCCACTTACCATGCTTATGAGCACTGTCAATCACCATCTGAATCATACGAAAAATAGCCTTATGATGAGGATTATAAAAATCATCCAGCTTCGCATTCTGTCTGTCAATGGCAAGAGTATATTGAGTCAAATCATTGGTACCTATACTGAAAAAGTCTACCACCTCAGCCAATTCATCACTAATCATCACTGATGCCGGAGTTTCAATCATTATACCCTGCTCCGGAATCCGGTACTGAATCTCCTGACTTTTTAGTTCCTCACTGACCTGGTCAACAATCCTATAAATATCGCTCACCTCCTCCACAGAAGTAATCATTGGATACATAATAGATATATTGCCATGGACTGCCGCACGCAACAAAGCTCTTAGCTGAGTTTTAAATATTTCCTTTTCTTTCAGACAAATCCGAATGGCTCTATAGCCCAATGCCGGATTCTCTTCCTTTTCCAAATTAAAATAATCAACCTGCTTATCAGCACCAATATCCATGGTTCTAATAATCACCTTTTTGCCGGCCATCATCTGAGCCGCCTGCTTATAAGCCTGATATTGTTCATTTTCCGTTGGAAAATCATTTCTTCCAAGATATAAAAACTCGCTTCTAAAAAGTCCGACTCCTCCCGCGTCATTTTCAAGAACATAGCCTATATCACTTACGCTTCCAATATTGGCATAAATATTGATTTTATGACCATCCAGAGTAATATTTTCTTTTCCCTTTAGTTCCTCTAAAAGGCTAAGCTTTTCCCTTTCCCTCTCTATTGCTATCTTCGCTTCTTTCTTATGCTCTTCATCAGGCTCCAATACCAACTGGCCCGTAAATCCATCAACAATTGCCAACATACCGTTTTCTATTCCTTCAATATCTATTGGCACCCCAATCAACGCCGGAATGTTCATCATTCTGGCAAGAATTGCTGTATGAGAATTCACTGACCCATGAACAGTAACAAATGCAAGAATTTTATTCTTATCCATTTGCACAGTCTGGCTTGGAGTCAAATCATCTGCAATGATAATAGCCGGCTCTCCATCACCAAAATCATTATCTGCTTTACCACTTAGATTTCGGACCAGACGCTCTGAAATATCCTTTACATCAGTAGCTCTCGCCTTCATATAATCATCATCCATATCTGCAAACATTCGAGAAAAATTATCACCGGTAACAGCCACTGCAAACTCTGCATTAACCTGTTCTGTCTTAATCATATTCTCAATAGCTTCCATATAATCTTCGTCCTCAAGCATCATTTGATGAACCTCAAAGATTGCAGCATTAGCCTCTCCCACCTCAACAACTGCCTTATCATACAGCTTCTTAAGCTGGTTCTTGGAGCGTTCCACAGCCAGTCTCAAGCACGCTATTTCAGTGTCTGAGCTCTCTATTCTTCTGCGTTTGACCCTACAATCATTCTTTTTCAATACAACAATCTGTCCCATGGCAATTCCGCTGCAAACAGATTTTCCATTAAATCTTTGCATAGAATTCCCCCTTTACTTAACTATTATTTCAAACAATGGTTCTCCTACGTCAATACTTCCTTCTTTTACAAGTCTTACCATCTTATACTCCTCCAATTCCGTACATAGTATCGGAGTAACTATTGATGGTGCATTTTTCTTTATATATTCCAAATCAAGCTTAAGCAAAGGCTCACCCTTTTTAACCTTTTTACCTGCCTCTGCCAAAACTTCAAATCCGGCACCCTTTAAATTAACCGTATCAATGCCAACATGGATGAGCAATGTCACACCGGAATTTGTCTTAAATCCAATTGCGTGCTTTGTATCAAACACCAATGTAACCTCTCCATCCTCCGGAGCACACACGATTCCCTTCCGAGGAATAACAGCAACACCGTCACCCATCATCCCCTGCGCAAATCCTTCATCAGGAACTGCCGAAAGTGGCATTGCCTCACCGCTTACAGGGCTGGAAATAACTATAATTGCACCATTACCATCCGAAAGTGCCATATAATCCTCCAAATTAGACTTAATAACCGTAACATTTGGTCCGTATATAATCTGCACTCCTTTACCCTTATGAATAACTCCTGATGCTCCTGTTGACTTAAGAACGGAATCGTTTACAAGGCTTGAATTCACCACAGTACACCTAAGTCTGGTAGCACAGCAATCAACATCGCTGATATTTCCTTTGCCACCCAGTCCCTTTACAATATCCTCGCTAATGTTATCCCCACCAGCCAATCTTCCTTCTCTTCTCCCATTGACATCAGCCTTTGTATAAAGCTTTGTCTCCTGAGCATCATCCTCCCGTCCCGGTGTCTTTAAATTAAACTTTTTAATAAGAAATTTAAATATAAAGTAATACAAAAAGAAATATACAATACCAACAGGAATAATAAGCATCCAGCTTGTCTTGTCATTTCCCTGGAGTACACCAAATAAAATTAAATCCAGCAAACCACCTGAAAATGTGAGCCCCACGGCAATATTCAGCATGTGAGCAATCATATACGCAAATCCCGCCAGTATAACCTGCACAACAAATAGAATCGGCGCCACAAAAAGGAATGAAAATTCAATAGGTTCTGTGATACCTGTTGCCATACACGTAAGAGCCGCAGATAACAAGAGGCCTCCTGCTGCCTTTTTCTTCTCAGTTTTCGCACAGTGATACATGGCAAGAGCTGCTCCCGGAAGGCCAAAAATCATAAATATAAACTCACCTGAGAAAAATCTAGTTGCATCCGCACTAAAATGGTCAATATTTGCAGAATTCGCCAATTGAGCAAAGAAGATATTTTGTCCCCCCTGAACCAGCTGACCATTAACTTCCATTGTACCGCCAACTGCCGTATGCCAAAACGGCATATAAAATACATGGTGCAAGCCAAACGGAATCAGTGCTCTTTTTACAAGACCAAAAATCAAGGTTCCAATATACCCTGAACCTTCAACTAATCCGCCCAATGCATAGATACCATTCTGTACAATCGGCCAGACAAAATACATCAAAATACCCACTAGCATATATACAAGTGTTGAAATAATTGGAACGAATCTTGTTCCTCCGAAAAAAGACAAGGCATTTGGTAACTGTATTTTGTAAAATCTATTGTGTAAAGCAGCCACGCCAAGACCTACAATAACGCCACCAAATACCCCCATCTGTAAAGTAGAAATTCCTGCCACACTGGCAATAGTACCTTCAAGTACATTTTCCGAAATGGTTCCATCTGCCAAAATTTCACCATTAATTGTCAACATTGCGTTGATAGCCGTATTCATAACAAAATAAGCAATAACAGCTGATAATGCCGCAACTTCTTTTTCCTTTTTTGCCATGCCGATAGCTATACCAACCGCAAATAACAATGCAAGATTATCAAATATTGCACTTCCAACCTTACTCATAATAACAAGTAATGCGTGAAGAACTGTCCCCTCACCCAATATCCCCGTAAGACCATACGTCTCAATAGTCGTTGCATTGGTAAACGAGCTGCCTATTCCAAGCAAAAGACCCGCAACCGGCAAGATTGCAATAGGGAGCATAAAACTTCGACCTATACGCTGTAAAACCCCAAAAATCTTATCCTTCATTTTACATTTCTCTCCTCTAAAAATTAATTTTAGAGTTAGTATGTACAATTTTTCCAGCGTTATACGAAAAAATTAATAACTTAAAAACATCAAAACAAGTTAAATCACCTTGTCCGCCCAAACCTTAAGGTCTGTCTTATCCACACCGCTGTTAAACAGCATTCCTTCTTTGATAATTGCACCCGGGCAACTGTTTTTCAAATTCTCCACCGTCTTACCAAATCCACTTCCGCCTGAAGTTGCAAATACAACTATTGTCTTACCGTTAAAATCATAGCTTTCAAAGAAAGTATTTATAATAGTTGGCGCAATATACCACCAAATAGGAAAGCCCACAAAAATTGTATCGTATTCATCCATATTCTCAAGCTTCTCTGCCACCTCAGGTCTTGAGTCCGGATTGTGCATCTCAACCGAGCTTCTTGAATTCTTATCCTTCCAATCAAGGTCCTCATTTGTATACGGAACAGCCGGCTTAATCTCAAACAAATCTGCTTCCACCACTTCTGCCAAGGCACTTGCTACATTCCTTGTCGCTCCACTGGCCGAGAAGTATGCTACTAATTTTTTACCCATATTACACCTCCAAAACACATCCTTTAAGTTCAGCAAACGCGCTCTCTCTGCTTGCCAAAGCGAAACCACTTGCACTTACCAAACTCCATCTGATATTTTATACACACTGCTATTATTAATATGATATTGTACCACAAAATCCATTTTTATTCAACAAAGTTTCTTACTTTGCGATACACCTGCTAACTGAAAGTTTACACTCCCCACAAATTGGGATTTGGTTCTCTAAAGTTATATTTTCGAACTTGCCGGCAGGCTGGGTGGGTAAAAACTATCTCTTTTTCAATTTTTCACCCTAATACTTTGA
>CAYWDL010000008.1:0-4458 GCA_964457015.1 uncultured Roseburia sp.
GCAAATTCGCCCTTAATGCTGTAGCCTGGGCCACCCATACCTGTTCCGTCAGGACAACCGCCCTGAATCATAAAGTTTTCGATTACTCTGTGAAAGATAAGTCCGTCATAGTAGCCCTTGCTTACTAATGATACGAAGTTCTTTACTGTGTTTGGTGCAATTTCAGGATATAATTCAGCTTTGATTATATCACCGTTTTCCATTTCGAATGTTACTATTGGATTACTCATTTTTTTATTCCTTTCTTGTTATATACTTACAATATTATCTTTGTTTTACCACTATGTATACTCTATGATTTTCACTATGTATAGCACTCTCACTCCGATGTTCGTACAGTTATCGTCATCAGTTCGCCTACGGCGTACAGATAACTCAACTGTTCGCCCATAGTCGCAATACGTACTATACATAGTGAAAATCATATATACACATATCTATGTCAAAGATAATATTTTAAACTCATACCAAGAAACCAATAAAAACTCGTTGTGACTCTTGGTATGTTTGTTAGCTTATTATCTTGTAGCTAGACATTTATTTCTAGCGTCTTCTACCGCCACCACCATGGCTTCGGCCACTGCTGCTTCTATGTGATGAGCCGCCACTTCTGTGTCCACCGCCGCTGCTGCCACCGCTACTGCTTTCAATTCGCACACGGCTTACATCTGTTCTTATGAAATTATCATAATTAGCATTCATCTTAAAGCTGTTCTTTTTGAAATAATTAGCTCCTGAAACAGACATTTTCTTTATATTATATGAGCTGTTCATGCAAAGGATGGCAATTCCTCCTACTGCGGCTGCGATACCACCGCACATTATCAAGCTACCGAAAAAGTTTGGTGTCCTTCCTACTTCATCATAATCATAGATAAATTCTATATAATCAGAGTATTCTCCATCATACCAATCATCTAAAACCTGGTCAGTACCCTTAAGATGTTCAAAATTCTTGACTATACTTTCTGTCTTATCAAGCATATTAACCAAACAATCATAGTACTCATAATCAAGGAAATCATCCCAGCCCGCATCAAGAATATCATCCACATCATAATCATCAATGTAGAGTATACCCAAACCGGCTGTAGATATATACACCTCGCCATCGTCGCTGTCAGCATCCTCATAAATCAGGAACAGTACGCCGGAACCATATTCGTATTCATAGCCGTACATTCCATTGTCATAGAAGTCATCTGCATATGACATCGTGGACTTGTAACCCAAATCATCTGTAGTAACTATAACAATATCAAGCTCTGTCTCCTTTGCCTTCTCTATACAAAGCTCCTGAAGCTTAGCTTCTTCGTCCGACGTCAGAAGGTCAGCATCATCGTACACCTTGCTTTCGTCCTCTCTGAAGCCACACATCACAAGGAACATTGCTACCATAAGGAGAGCCAAAATTAATCTTCTTTTCATAACCTTCCCTCCTATATAACAATTATTCCAAACAATAGTCCAAGTACCATAAGTGCCGCAAACACGCCACCTGCAATACCGAAGAACCATTTCCACATCAACGAGCTGCTCTTTGGTCTTTCTGCAACTATCTTTCCAGTCTGACCATTCATCAAAAACATATGTAATGCTCCCTTGTATCGGTAGCTCAAAATCCAGACCGGCAAAAGAACATAATCTGCTTTATCCTTAGTTATATTTATATTTTTAGAAACAATGCTTACACTTTGATAGCCTGTAATGGTATTTCTTCCTGCTGTTACAATATAATCCTCCAAACGATTGTTAACTCTTACCTTCAAGTCATCGCTTGTAAGAGAATACTTGTCAGCATAATACCCCGAAAGGTATGGAAGCTTAAATGGCACCATTTCGCCATAAATAAATGGCTCCAACAAATCCATCTTATAATCAGGTAATTTTTTTGACGCATCCACCGGAAGCTTTTCATAACTGATATCAAAATCACGCAATACATTATAGTAGGATGTATAGGTACATCTATACTGGCCCTCTCTTGTGGTTCTGACCTTTCTTCCTGATGCATTAATCACAGCCTTTCCTGTGCAGTCAAATAACCAGTAAGGCGCATACAAACCAGTGATTTTCTCAAGAATTGCCTCACTTTTAAATTCCTTCGGTGTGAAATAACCACCTTTATTAACCCATGCCTTATATGCATTTTTGGCACCCTCTTTATCAATCTTGAACGGTATTACATAACCTGGTGCCAACACACCCTCAAAACGATTTCTGATAAGAGTCGGATTGCCGCAATAACTACAAAATGTAGCTGAGGTATTCTCATCTGTCATAATCTCCGCACCGCAGGTATCACATACATATACCTCCAAATCAATGGTTTCTTCTACATTTTCAGTTTTATCTTCAATTTCTACTTTAAAATTCTCAAGCTGTGCTTGTGCTTCCTCTATTGTCATCTCATTTCCACAATATTCGCAGGTCATCTTTTGTATATTGCTGTCGAATTCAATAGGTGCATCACAGTTTGGACATTTACATGTACTAACCATACCCTATTCCCCTTCTTATACTTCAAACATTAAATCTCCATACGATGGCATCGGCCACATCTCCTTATCAACAAGCATCTCAAGCTTATCAACAGGCTTTCTTAAATTCTCCATGGCAGGCTTTACTTCATTCTTGAAGAAGAATGCTTTTTCCTTTTCGCAGGCAATAGTTGTTGCCTGTCCGTGAATCTCAATAAGCTTCTTCAATGCTGCCTTTGTATCATTCAAATATTCCTGAGTTTCCTTAAGCATTTCCATCTGAACTAATGGCTCAACTCCTGCTGCTTTTACTGCAAGTACCGTGTCAGCTAATGCCTTTGTATACTTTGTTGCAGCCGGAACAAACTGCTTTGTAGCCATATCTATCATTGTAAGAGCCTCAATATTTACGCTCTTTGTATATGTTTCATACAAAACCTCTGCTCTTGACTCAAGCTCAGCCTCTGTGAATATGTGGAACTTGCCAAATAAATCCTTTGATTTCTGAGTTGTAAGAGTTTCAACTGCATCAACCATGGACTTAATGTTTGGAAGGCCACGTCTTTCAGCCTCCTTTTCCCACTCTTTAGAATAGCCGTTGCCATTGAAGATGATTCTGCTGTATTTTGTCATATATTCCTTAATAAGGTTATGTACTGCCATATCAAAATCTTCTGCCGCTTCAAGGACATCTGCCGCTTCACAAAAGCTTTCCGCAACTATTGCATTAATTGCAGTATTGGCACTTGCAACAGAGTCTGCTGAACCAACCATACGGAATTCGAACTTATTCCCTGTAAATGCAAATGGCGATGTTCTGTTTCTGTCAGTGGCATCCTTTGTAACATTGGACAATGTGCTAACACCTGTCTCAAGCTTACCACCCTCCAAGCAATCCTTTGCCTCACCTGTTTCAACAAGCTGTCTGATAACATCTTCGAGCTGCTCGCCTACAAACATAGAGATAATTGCCGGTGGAGCTTCATTTGCTCCAAGTCTGTGGTCATTGCCAACATCTGAAGCCGACTGGCGGAGCAGGTCCGCATGTCTGTCAACTGCCTTCATCATACAGGCAAGAACAAGCAAAAACTGAATGTTTTCATTTGGCGTGTCGCCCGGATCAAGCATATTTACGCCGTTGTCTGTAACCAACGACCAGTTGTTATGCTTACCGGAACCATTAACTCCTGCAAATGGCTTTTCATGAAGAAGACAAACCATTCCGTGACGCTCTGCAACCTTCTTCATAACCTCCATTACAAGCTGATTCTGGTCAACTGCAAGGTTTGCAGTTGCATAGATTGGTGCAAGCTCATGCTGTGCCGGAGCAACCTCATTATGCTGAGTCTTAGCCGTAACGCCAAGCTCCCATAACTCAATATTAATATCCTTCATAAATGCGCCAATTCTCTCTCTTATTGCACCATAGTAATGGTCCTCCATCTCCTGCCCCTTTGGAGCCAAGGCACCAAAAAGAGTGCGTCCCGCATAAATAAGGTCTTTTCTCTGTAAATATTTCTTTCTGTCTATAAGGAAATACTCCTGTTCAATACCAACTGACGGCTGAACCTTTGTGGCAGTTGTATTTCCAAATAATCTAACAATTCTAAGGGCCTGCTGGCTAACAGCTTCCATAGAACGAAGAAGAGGTGTCTTCTTGTCAAGCGCCTCACCCTTGTATGAACAGAATGCTGTCGGAATGCAGAGCACTGCACCGGTTGCATCCTTCTTAACAAATGCCGGTGATGTGCAATCCCATACTGTATATCCTCTCGCCTCAAATGTAGAACGAAGTCCACCTGAAGGGAAGGACGAAGCATCTGCCTCACCCTTTATAAGCTCTTTTCCGGAAAATTCCATAATCATTTTTCCGTCTTCATCAGGATTTGTAACGAATGCGTCCTGCTTTTCTGCTGTAATACCTGTAAGCGGCTGGAACCAGTGTGTATAATGTGTAGCACCCATTTCCACAGCCCAA
>CAYWDL010000008.1:4468-23221 GCA_964457015.1 uncultured Roseburia sp.
GCCCAATCCTTCATTGCCTTAGCAACCACGTCAGCTGTACCAAGCGACAATTCACCACCTGTTTCCATTACTCTTTTCACTTCAGCATATGCTTTCTTAGGAAGTCTTTCTTTCATCTTTCCCATATTGAAAACATATTCGCCAAATATAGCTTCAACGTTTAATAACTCGCTCATAAATCCTCCATTAAAATACTAATATATCAAATACTATTCCATTGGTGTCGTTTGTTCCTCTGAACCTGTGCTTTCACCAGCGTTATCGTCCGATTCTGCAGGTTCTAACGATGTCTGCTCCTCACTTGAGGTTGGCTTTGTACTCTCCTCACCGGACGTAGTTTCCTCCGGTGCTGTAGTGTTATCGTTTGATGAACTTTGCTCCGAAGATGATGTCGGCGGTACCGTTGTAGTAGCTTCCTGGGACGGTACGGTAGTCTGTCCTGATGAATCCGGTTTTTTCGACGACGATGGCTCATCACTGGAATCCGGTTCTGTAGGTGTATTCGGTGTCTGCGAAGAATCCGGTTCTACAGTTGTATTATCTGTTCCAGGTTCTGTTGTTCCTGAACTTGTTTCCTCCGGTGCAGTTGTCTCATCTTCCTTGCTTGAACTTTCCTTTTCATTTGAAGATGTCTCATCATAATCAACACCAGGAACATCCTTTATCTCCTCGCCTCTTACAAGGAACATAACAAAACGCACAGTTTTATCAGTTGTACAGGTTGACAACATTATAACCTTTGAATCCTTTGTCAGCTCCGGTGCCTGCGTAAATTCGTATTGTGAGCGTGATTCAACATCCTTAAAGAATTCAAATCTTGCCTCATCACTTTCAAAAGTCGTGTTATATACAGGGTCTCCCGACGCCGGAACCTTCATTATAGAAAACACATAATATTTATAATGTCTTTCTTTAACATATATGTCAAAAGTTGGATGTTCTTTGTGATAACTTGGCCAGTCCCAATACCAGTTCAAGCTGCCAAACATAATGTTGTTGGCTCTCTTACCTATGTAATGGCCGTACACTATACTATAATCAGCTTCAAGTCCACCCTGAATACGGTAATCCAGGAAAATACTTCCCATAGAACTCCATGTATGGTCAGGCAGATGATACAAATAATATTCATTGTCAGAATGCTGAAGAATAGGATAATCAATGTAATCACCATTATCCTGTCTTATGTAGCCAACTGCCTCTGAGTTATACTCAAGCATCTTCTGATAATTCCACACAAATGCCTTTCCGTTAGATGTATTCTCAATAGCAATGGTTTCGCCATCGCTGGTAATGTAGACATTACCATTTTTATCATTTTCCACATCTACCAGGAACATATTTGAAATCTCATTCTTGGTATCAAATGTCATATCATTTTCAAGATAAACCAACGCCAATTCGTAGCTGGCATACGCAAATGCCACAAGTGCCACCATTGTTACCAGTGTTCTAAACACCTGATATGTTATATACTTTCCTGTCTTTTTCTTCTTATCGTCCTGCTGGATAAATTCTACATCAGCAAATTCATCCTCATCCTTTTTATTACCAAACGCATCAACCTTATGGTAATTTTCATCATCAATATCGATAAGTTCTATCATTTCATCAGCCGTGTCAAGCTTTATTTCTTCCGACTGTACATTTTCAGTTTTTAAATCCAAATCAACTTCCAAAAGCTCTAATTCCTGCTCCAGAGCCTGTGGCTTTTTATTCTTTCTCTTTTTGCTCATAGGTCCCAGACCTCTCTTTCCTTTATTTAACTCCACAACTCATTTTCACATTTCAATAAACATATAATATAAAGTGACAAAGGGGATATTCATCCCCCTTGAAACCATATATTTTTTATCGTGAATTACTCAGTAATTCTTATGGGAATCTCCGATTCGCCAAGTATCCTTGATACTTTATTCAGCCTTACCTACAGAACCAAATAATTCCATTTTTTCTTTAACTGTAGCTTTGATTGCTTCGAAACCAGGAGCAAGAAGCTTTCTAGGGTCGAATCCCTTACCTTCTAAATCCTTACCAGCCTCAACATACTCACGTGTAGCTGCTGCAAATGATAACTGGCATTCTGTATTAACATTAATCTTAGCAACGCCAAGTGAGATAGCCTTCTTAATCATATCCTCTGGGATACCTGTACCACCATGAAGAACTAATGGCATATCACCTGTCTTTTCGCTAACTGCTGCTAATGTCTCAAAGCTTAAGCCCTGCCAATTTTCAGGATACTTACCATGAATGTTACCGATACCTGCAGCAAGCATATCAACGCCAAGATCAGCGATTGCCTTACACTCGTTAGGATCTGCACATTCACCTGCACCTACAACACCATCTTCTTCACCACCGATTGAACCAACTTCTGCCTCAAGAGACATACCCTTCTCGTTAACAATCTTAACAAGCTCTGTAGTCTTCTGAACATTTTCTTCAATTGGATAATGTGAACCATCGAACATAACTGATGAGAAACCAGCTTCGATACACTTCATACATCCGTCGTAGCTACCATGATCTAAATGAAGAGCAACAGGTACTGTAATCTTTAACTCCTCTAACATACCATTTACCATACCTACTACTGTCTTGTAACCACACATATACTTACCAGCGCCTTCTGAAACACCTAAGATAACTGGTGACTTTAATTCTTCTGCTGTTAAAAGAATAGCCTTTGTCCACTCAAGGTTGTTTATGTTAAACTGGCCAACAGCATATTTGCCTGCTTTTGCTTTCTGCAACATTTCTTTTGCTGAAACTAACATTTTATTACCTCCATAAAAAAATCATATTTGGTTATATGTATAAAAACACAATACCACTTTCCATTATACCGCAAAAACTTAATTTATACAAGTATTAAGAGTTCAAACTTCACGTAACTATTTTTCAATTCTGCATATACTACTAGTGTAAATTGTTTTTTCAGGAGGTTGTATATGAATATTCAAGCACAGAATGTTATGTTTGACAGAAAAGCGCCTGATTCTGCCAGTCTCTCAGAGAAATCTCTGGGAATGGCTTATGTGCCTTGGCAACAGGATTTTGGCAATGTTTATGATTTAGATAAAGCATTTTGCAAGGGCACTATTTTCCCTTGCCTTGATAAACCATTTTTAGGAAGGAGTGGATGTAAATGATTAACAAAGCAGAATTGATGGATATTATCAACAAAAGCAGCTTTGCAATGGACGATACTCGTCTTTTCTTAGATACACACCCATATGATACTGAAGCCAAAAACTATTTTAACAAGATGCATCAGGTAAGATGTCAGGCAATTAAGACATACGAAGCGAATTTTGGACCGCTTACCTGGTATTCAGAAGAAATGTCCAATGTAAGAGATTGGAACAAAGGGCCATGGCCATGGCAGTCAGGAGGTTGTAAATAATGTGGAGTTATGAAAAAAGATTACAGTACCCTGTAGACATCAAAAACAAAGACCCAAGACTGGCTCAGATTATTATTAGCCAGTACGGTGGACCTGATGGTGAAATGGGCGCATCAATGAGATATCTTTCTCAGAAATTCGCCTTCAAAAACCCTAGAGTTGCCGGTATTTTAAACGATATAGGCACCGAGGAATTGGCACACTTAGAAATTGTCGGCGCCATTGTCCACCAGCTTACAGCAAACCTTACTCCTGAAGAGATTAAGGCAGGCAATTTTGAGCAGTATTATGTAGACCACACACTGGGCATTTGGCCACAGGCAGCCGGCGGTGTTCCTTTTAATGCAAATCAGTTCCAGAGCAAGGGTGACCCAATCACCGACTTGTTCGAGGATATGGCTGCAGAGCAGAAAGCGCGTACAACCTACGATAATATCCTCAGAATGATTAAAGATCCTGATGTTATGGACCCTATACGTTTCCTCAGACAGCGAGAAATCGTTCATTTCCAAAGATTTGGCGAAGCTCTCCGTATGGTTCAGGATGAACTTGACTGCAAAAACTTCTATGCCATGAATCCGGATTTTGACTGTAGCGTATGTAGAAAATAACGATTTTCCTTTCAGGTCTTTTCCCATAAATAATAAGCCGGTGGCTCTGCCACCGGCTACTTCTCTATATCCTTATCATAGACGTTTTTCTCGCTACATACACATACCAGACAATCGTCAATCTGGTAATACTTTAATTTAGACCGGACCTCTCCTCTCAAAACATTAAAG
This sequence comes from uncultured Roseburia sp., assembly GCA_964457015.1. Classification (GTDB taxonomy): domain Bacteria; phylum Bacillota; class Clostridia; order Lachnospirales; family Lachnospiraceae; genus SVEL01. The sequence goes on from CAYWDL010000008.1 coordinate 8,660, forward strand.
GAGTTCATTTTAATTGTCAAGCCACATCCAAGCATCTTTGTGTACGCTTCTTTTCCTGTCCATATTGTAAAAAATCGCAAGCTTCTTTCCTTTTCGTCTGAAGCATCCATAATCCAGTCTGTCTCTTCCTTCGTAAAAAACCTTTTTGCCACAGACATCTTCACTTCTCTAAGCTGTTCTATATCTATTCCGCAAGGCTCATCATCAACGACAACAGCACCCATACCCTTGGAGTGCGATATGTTAAAATACACATTTTCCGTATCTGTAAAATATGGTTTTCCGTGCTCATTTTTCCCTATATTTTCAGGCATCACTATGTAACCATATTTCTCCTTACATATTTCCTTTAACTTATTTTTGCAAAACTCACTTATTTCTTTATGCGTTTTTAACGATGGTATTGTAAATGTCTCTATATTCATCTTCTTTTAGATAATTCAATGTATAACCGTCAACAGTAACTGATTTTAATACTACAATCTTATCGCCAACCTTAGTACTCTTATACTTAGATTTGTCCACATCTATTGCCTTTGAACAAATTCCCTGGTCGCACTTAAACACAACATATTTCTTGCGTTTTTCTTTTCCTTCCACTGTTAGCTTATTTCCTGAATATTTGTCACACACCTCTGCTTCCAGAAGAATATAATAATTTTCAGTAAGACTCACAAGCTGTCTCTTTACAAAGGAACAAAAAAACGATATTGCATTATATCCAATAAATGTAGCAACAATATACAGACTACATTTCTTGCATACATCAATTATAAGCTTCTTATTATCCAATGCCTCCTGCACACTATTATCCTTCAACACAAGTCCTGCACCGTGTATGGCAAAAATAACAATGATAACTATAGCCGATATTACCATTCTTGATAAATATTTTTTAACTGATTTTGTTGATTTAATTTTATTTATCACGCACAACTCATCATCATTTACATCTTTAAAAATCACTCTGTCTGCTTCTACAATATTATTTTCCTGCATCTTGCTTACCCATTCCTCCCAGCAAATCTAAACACTATTTTATATCAATTTATTGTATTTTTCACTAAAAAAAACATTAACTTTTTATAAATAAGGCGCAGTGAATATCACTGCGCCTTTATTTTTTTTTTATATTTTTTATAAGTATTTTAGTTTTGTGGAGTTGTCTTGTCCGCTGGCTTGTCTTCCGGTTTCTCCTCTTTTTTCTTTTCTCCCTTTGAAAGTACCACTATAAAGAGTACAATAACCGCAGCAACACATATAAGCACAAGTCTTGTAACATTGCTTGTATCACCTGTGTAGGTCTCGCTTCCGTATGCATTTCCACCACCTACAAGATAAGGCTTCTTAGTTTCCTCTTCGACATTATTATCTTTGTTTCCTTCAAGATTAATATTCACCCTAGACTCTGTTGTTTCTTCCTCTTTATCCTCTGTCTCTGTCTTTGCAGTCGTCTCTGTCTTTGCAGTCGTCTCAGGCTCTGTAGTCGTCTCCTCCTCAGGCTTACCACTTGTCTCCTCTTCAGGCTTTGTGGTTTCCTCAGGCACTACAACCGTCTCCTTAAACACAGGTGTCAGGACAACATCAGCCGTGCCATTTACAAGCTTATTAATTATATTGCCATTTTCATCCATCCAGCCAACAAAATCATATCCCTCTTTTTCAAGCGGTTTCAACTCTATTGTATCAAAATACGTATATTTATCAACATTGTCATTCTGCAGGCCGCCAACTTCCACGTATGTAATGCTGTACTCTTGAATTTCAAATGTAGCTGTAATAATAATATTCTTCTCAGGCATATTCACAAGATATATACCATCATCACCGAAAATCTCCACCACACCATACATCACAGTATTCTGTCTTATACTGAATGTACTCAGCAACTGCGTATCCAGACTTACAATCTGTTTTTCTCTGTATAATATTACATTGTTTTTAATCTTATAGCCCGGATTTGGCGTAACCTTGATTATCAATGTCTCATTTGGAGCAAATTCTTCCCTGCCTACAGGATAAACAATTTCCAGCTGTCCGTTTTCAATCAGACTGTCTATCTCTACTGTATATGTCTTTTCAGAATAATCCGCCCAATCTGCCTTTAATACAAGATTGCCCACAGTACCTCTTTCAATCTTTGTTATCGGTCTTGTCACAATGTCGTCGTAATTACTTTCGTCCTTATCAGCGGTAATAAGCAACCAGCCAACATTTTCAACAAGCTCTTCTATTTTTACCTCATCAAAGAATGTATAAGTTGTAGGATTATTATTCTCAAATCCCTTTGTATCCCAATATATAATGCTATATTTTTCTACGGAAACCTTCGCAATAACCTCAACAGACGTTCCTGCCATCACTTCAGGTGCAAAGAACTCATTTATACCCTTTCCTGTCTCCTCTGTAGCTCCATTTCCATTTGCCTTAGTATACTTAATCTGAATATTTTCAAGAACAACGCCCTGCGTCAGTTCTCTCGCTGCTTTGGAATTATCATAATAGTAAAGCACTACCTTTATCCTGTCATCAGCCTTGGCGTACAATACTTCATTTTCCGTATACATCTGTTCCAATGAACCATCATCATTTACATAATAAGGAATCGCAAACACTTCCTTGATTTCCTCACCCGTGGCAATATCAACAACCTTCATATCCATCTGATATTTGTTTATCTCATCCCACTGTGCAACCAGTATCATATCCCCCATATTTTCCATAAGTGAATCTTCATTGGTATATAACTTACCGGTAAGCTTATCCATCCAGCCCTTGAATATAAAGAATCTGCTATTCTTAGTTGTAATGTCATCCATTCTATCGCCTAAGATTTCACCTATAGTCTTATCAAGCTCATCAATCGTATATGAAAACTCTTCATCAGCCCACAGCTGTTCTCCACCATTTGCAGACATACCATCAAAGAATGTCACCTTATAATTTCGAAGAGCAAACTCTGAATTGGTTGAAATGTAAATATCATCCTCATCAATTGTAAGTTCAACTGTAATTCCGCCATCCTGGCTTCCTGCAGCGCCAAATACCATCTGGTCGCCCTTGCCCTCTGTCACAATCACATTCTGTCCGGAAATAACTCGTCCAGGATTAGGTGTCAGGATAATGGCTATCTTCGCTGCATCATCCACAACCGCCTGATAATAAGGAACTCCGTTTATTTCCTTAACAGCGTATGTTCCATCTGCATTTTTAATAATACGATTATTCTCTTCTGTAACCGGACTGCCCTGAAGTCCAACCCAAACATCAACATTTTCAACATTGAACTTACTTGAAGTAGCATCAATGTATACAAAATAGCTGTTTTTCATATAGGTTGCAGTAATTACTACATCCTCTATCGGCTTTACAGTACATACATCATTGCAATTGTATATCTGTCCGCCTACATCCCAGCCTGCAAACATAAAATACTTCAAGGTTGGCTGCACAGCAGATAATGTTATCTGAGATTCTTCATTGTAAGTAACCAGCTCCTCAGCTATATCCTCGCCTGTGCCCTCACCAAAGTCATACTTAACCTTAACCTTCCACTTGGCATTAAGCTTAACTCGTCCAAGCCCATCCATGAGACTGTCTACATTGGAATCATTTATATTTGTAATTCTTCCACCTGTAATATCAGAATACCAGCCCGCAAATACCAAATCATCTGCAGTAACCATTGTATCCTCCAGAACAAGCTCATCGCCCATCTCAAATTCTATAGGTGATGTATTAATAACATTATGCGTATCACCTTCAACAAAATTATAATTGTAACTTATTATTATGTCGCTTGAATATGTAATACTCATCCTGCTGTTAGCAAAAACATTAACGCTTATGGTATAATTACCACTCTCATCATCATACTGTAATGCAGACGTGTAATCCGTGGCAATACCAGTTCTTTCATCGGTAAGAACAACACTTTCAATACTGATAAATGAAGGTATGTCTTTTAATATAACTGTTCCTTCGCCATACAGCCAGAATGCTTCATCCTCCATAGTAAGTGTTTTACCCTTAAATTCCGCCTCAATATTAGGAATATTATTCTCCAAATAACAGCCTTCATCAAATGTCAAGCTGCAAAGTGGCGTGGCCGGAAGCCAGAAAAACATCCTGTATCCCAAATTGCCCACAGTGCCATATCCATAGCCCTCATAAGCGTATGTCAACAACGAATAATCATCTGCCGTATATTCATAGCTCATATCCACATAACCACCTTCTATGGTTATGTCTGCATAATGCTTATCCTCGTATCGTTCACTTGATATCACAAGCTTACCTGTAACCTCATCTATATCTTCCAGACAATTAGTTTCATACCGATAAAGCTTATCACCCTTAGAATTCACAGGGCTTATATCCTCTGCACCAAAGGCGACAGGATTATCCGCAACATATAACGAACCTCCATTTATAACCACCTGTTCATAACCACCATATGCACCTGTATTAATATCTACTCCACCACCTATGGCCGGGATTCGGCACATACCTGCATTTGTAGCCATTTCTCCTGTTATAAGTGAAACTGCACCGCCATTTATTGTAACACTACCACCATCCTTAGGACTATAGCCCAAGAACTCGTTACCGCCACCGCCTATACATGCACCATAACCACGGCTTGTAATATGAAGATTCAACGCACCGCTTATGGTTACATTTCCCGCAAATCCACTTGCACCGTATAATGCCTGTACTCCTACCTTCAATGGTTTACCACCAAATATTACCGAGAGCGAGCCGTCGGCAAGGTCAGGATATACAATTCCCGAACCATCTGATAATTCAACATTCTCAGCCGTCATATCTATTGTGCCCGATGTTGTACCTATACCTGCACCGGTACTGTCCACAGCTGTCATAATGCTAAGAACACACTCTGCTTTAGTCTCTCCTGCCCCAAACTCATATGAAGTAAATTCCACATTTGTTGCAAAATCGCTACTTACAACATCATACCAATATGTCGGGTCATCCATATGATCTGCATTAACATTCAGCTTAAACTGATACAATCTTGTAGAAATGCTCTCTACCTGAACAATCGGATACTTTGCTCCCACACACTGACTTATAAGCGAACATTTACCTTTTACAATAACCTTATAGCTTCCCTTGGTTTTATTATTATCATTTGTCGACGGTGAAAACTTCAATATCGGAGCATCCTTCGTCATATTAATGTTCACTCGGTCCAAATATATTGGTACCTCTGTCGAAGTATCCAGCTCATAATTTACCACAATGGAAACATTATTGAAGGTGCTTCCATCACCAACTATATAATACTTGTATTCCGGATCGGTTACATCAATATTAACGACGCATAGACCTGACGCACCATTGTATGCCGCAACAATCTGCGAAAGATTATATGTCATAGTCTTGTTAACAGGGTCATCCTCAATTGCGCTTGCCTTGGCTTCAGGCAAAAGTGCAATAGTAACAACGATCACTACCAATGCAGCAACAAGAGTAGTCATCGTTCCCATAAACCATTTTCTATTACTTCTAATTTTATCTAGTGCTCTTTCAAAAATCTTCACACTAATCCCTCCTTGGATTAAAAGCTGTATATTAATTCAATCTTCAATTGTAGTTCACAAATTACATCTACCTTACCTTAATATACCATAAAATCGAATGAAAATCTAGTGTTTTCAAAAACTTCAATTCGCAAAGTAAATTGTTTTATGTGGCGTTAACAATACTTTTTAATTATGCGAGTTTTCATTGATTATTGGCTTCGCTTTTCAGTGAGATGATTTGGGGGATTTCTAATGCTTTGTTCCCGAGTTTTTTATTCTTTTAGTCTTTTATATGTCTGAGCAAATCTTATTCTCTGTATGGGGTGTTCGGACATTTTTGAAAAGATTTCGTAATTTTCTTGTCAGTGCAACACAATTAATGTAGCAACGCTGGAGCACTGTTTGAGTAAGTGCCATACTCAAAATATATATTTATGAAATTAGATATATTATGGCACTTGCGAGTTTGTGTAAGCGTTGCTTTATATCATTTTTGTGTTGCACTGACTTAGAAAATAGAAATCTTTTCACTATGTTCGCACACCCCAAAACAGAGAACAAGATTTGTCAGACTTGATAAAAGACAAAAATTAAACTCGGGAACATAAAGCTTAAGAAATCACACCAAATCACTCAAAAAAAGCGAAGCCTAATAATCAATAAAAACTCGCATAAATATAAACTGTTGTTAACGCCACATAAAACAATTCACTTTGCGAATTAAATTTCAAAAAAAGTGCCGGATTTTCATCCGACACTTTTATATCTTAATCCATATTAAATAAATCTCGTTTTACAAGCTTAACCTTGGCTCTTCCTTCGGCATTATACATATCCGTTATGGCGATTTCAAACTGAGCTCCGGTCACTGTATCAACCAAATCTGCAATCTTTGATGCATAAGCATCGAATGGACCCGAACCGCCTTCTTTAATCTCGACAGTCATAACCTTGTCACATACCAATGTATTACCTAAATCCCAAGTAATACGATCATCATCATCCACATCTCCGTCACCATCTGTATCAACATTTGTCAATGTAACTGTTGCTGTCTTGAACAAACCAACATTTGGAAGCAAGTCAGCATCCGAACCGACAAACTTGAAGCTGTAATCACCAGAGTATGGTGTTACATATACATTGTTATAGCCATCTGATGCCAATGAGCTTTCTTTGACCTTTACTACAGGAGTACTGTTACCGGCTGTAATAGCCTTAACAACAGTATTTACAAAAAGCTTCAATTCCTCCGGGCTGTCCATTGTAGAATGTCCTGCACCTGAGTAAGTGATATTATTCTTTGAATAAATGTAGTAATTATTTCCGGCATCCTTGTCATTGTCTATATAATACTGGTCAAGTGTCTTGGATGCGTTTGTTGCTGCTGTTGCATCTTCATATCCATACGTTTCATATTCAGCCGCTGTTCCATTTCCGTCACCTGCTAATGTATACCAAACTACGATTTCAGGGTCCTCCATATCAAGCTGGAACCACTGTGAATGTGTTTCCGCAACTGTGAGACTGTCAGAAATAGCATATGGGAACATTGTTACCTGACCATCATTAAGCTTTGTTACCTTCGTAGTTTCCATAAGCGATGTATAATTACTTATAGAGCCTGTTGTATATGGATATAACAAGTACTTTCCGCTGCTTGGTACTGATGTTTCAAAATCAACATTATCATTTGCGGCTTGTGTTGCTACAGAATGTCTGTATGCAAGCATATTTGTAACGCCCTGTAATCCATACAATACAGGTGTTCCATCCTTATAGTATGGAACATTGTCAAATTCTGAAGCAGTAAGACTTTCTGCCTCTGTAATACCATATCTGTCCATACCAACAGTCGCACGGAACATTCTTGACAAAGATGTTGCCCATGTGTTTGTACTATGCTTAGCCAATGAAGTACCGTTCAAATACATACCATTTACAGTATTTGAATAACCTACTGTATCATGTGTAAACAATACGGCCTTACCCTTGCTAATAAAGTCATTGAGACAATCCAACGCCCCATTATCATTAGAAATATCATCACCACAGTACAAATCACCAAAGCCTATAACTACCATATCATAGTTATACAGTCTGTCCGTATCACTGTTAGATGAATCGTATGCCATACCGCTCTTATCAGGGTCAAACCAATTCTCATACTCTTCTGTATATACAGCATGAACCTCAATATTGTATCCTATAATATCTTCAGCATTCTCTATCAATGTGTTAAATGCTACGTCTGTTTCCATATTAAGATTAATACCCTTGGTAGCGCTGTATGGAACAGGAAGAATCTGTAATACATAAACACTCTTTAGCTCTGAGCCCTTAATAGCCGTGTAGCCTGTAATACCTGCACGATATGGCATAGCATTTCCACTGGCATCCAACTGAGTTACTTCCAGTCTATATGACATTAATCCGTTGTATTCCTCCGGTAATTCAACGTTTAAACTTACATTAGCAATACCATTTTCATCTGTAACCACCGTAGAGTTATGATAACGTTCATTGGTATCATCAGTAGCTGAACCACTCTTGTTGTATACACCATCGTTATTCTTATCACCATATACTCTAACCTGATATGAAGTATTAATTGCACCATCAATTGTAAATGAAAATGGTAAATCTGTTCCTGTAGCATTGAATGTAGCAACAGTTCCATCTGAATCATATGTTACAGCTGTAGGCGTTGTAAGATTCAAAAGCTTAGGATTCTGATTACGAAGGTACAACAACATTGCACCAATTCTGCTTTCTTTAATTCTATTACCATTATTATCAATTACGTACTTAGCCAGCTCCGCAATATTTGATGTAGGATAAATAGTTTTGGAATCGCTTGTGTAATTATAAAGCTCATCACCCAAAATCAAAAGCTTTCCTGAATCAACGAATTCCTTAAGCTGATTACACTTAAGCTGTGTTATATCATTTCCGCTAAGTCTTACAAGACCCGTATTATCAGAAAGCATAGCAGACTGACTTTTAGCATTAAGTGCTTCTGTAGTCGCATCTACAAGTACATAATAATTCCCAACCTTCATGCTGCTACTATTGTACAACAACGGATTCCAAATCTTGGTATCCAGCTTATATACCTTAGTATATGCGCCATCACGTGATCTCCAAGGAACATCCGTGGCAGGAGAAACCGCGCCTCTGTCATTCCATAATGTATCACTTACCTTTGTATATCCGGTCGTACTTGTGGAATTTGTAATGGCTGTATAATCCTCCGGATAGTACACCGAAATACCTGTCTTACACTTAATCAAGTCACCAAATGCAAGATATATGTATCCATTAAGAGCTGTATCATTGTAAATTGTGCTACCACTTGAATTCTTAAGCATCAACGTACTGTCGTTACCAATGTATATAGCATCATAATCTGCAATTATATCATCATTAATTCCATTAAAGCCTGATGAAGATATACACTCAACATAGATACAGGTATTAGCATTAGGGTCATTGAAATTTGATTCTGTCAGAGCATCAAACAACGCATTTCCATCTGCATCCGTTACCTGACCACTTACATCAAGAAGCATACTTGTTGCCAATGCTTTTACTTCTTCATATGTATCATACTTAAATACATCTGTGCCGGCTGTTGGCTGAATCTCAAGTATCTTTACCTTACCATTGCTAAGTACCGGATTATTGTAGTTAACTACCGGACTATCCTTTGCACCAAGCAAGTATCTCATAACATCAATTACTGTACATGATGTGCCAACTCTATCGCCAAAGCCCTTCTCTGAACCTAATTCATCTGTCTGATAGGTAGTATCTTTATTACTTGGTATCAAGCATGAATTACCATTGTACACCCAATACCAGTCTCTAAGGCAGTCAGCACGTGGCGGCTGATAGTCCTCATAAGAGTCCTTAGATACACCGCTGTTCTGATCATATGGATTACCAAATATCTTGTAAAAGGTTTCCATTACGTTGGTATTAGAACCAACATACCATGTAAGTTCAGCATCTGCTGGAAATACTTTATCTATATCCAATTCTGCAGTTACAATATTTTCATTATTAATGTATGTGTTTTTCGCATTATCAACTGTTGAAAGATAAGGAAGAAGTTCATCATACTGTGTCTCTGTCAGGGCTCTGTACACAATCTGGTACTTATACATATTGCCTTCCTGGTTAAGTGAAGAAAATCCCTGATTATCCATAATAACCGGCACTTTCACAGTTACTTCCGTACCATCTGACAATTTCACAGTTTTTCCCTTAATAGTATACTGCCATAATTTCTCAACCATCTGCCAGCTGATATCACGGCTAATATACTTTGTTGTACCATTATCATCAATCTGTTCGAATGTGTTGTATGTAAAATTACTCTTATTAGTAACTCTTGTCATATCCGAGCTGGTGCCATCCTCATTTATTGTACCAGTCCAGATATTGTACTCCCAAGCAGCTGCTGAGTTAAGATCAGTAACAGTTGGGTCCGTAAAAGAGTTATAACAGTCAATTGTACTTTCATCATGTGTACCGGTAGATAAAACCAATAAATCTGCCTTTTCCAATATTTCCGGTGTCAAATCGTTACCTGCCACCGTTATCAAATCGATATTGTCCGTGAAATACTCCTTGTATTCAGGAAGAACGTAATTTACAAATCTCATTGGTGATTCTACTTCATACTTTCCTGTTGAAGAATTATATCTAAAGCTGTAACCAAAGTTCGAGAAATCGCTACCCATGTCATACCAGACATCCTTTACTGCATTACCCTTTGATTTAAAATACCAATTCATCAAAGTAGTATTACTTTCAAGTCCTTCTTCTACTGCATCTTCACCGATATAATATCTAAATTCACCCATTGACTCATGAGGTACAACCTCTACAATAGTAAAGTTCTCCTGAAGTCCGCCTATCATTCTGTCAATGATATAATCAATATAATTCTTATCTGCACTGCTACTACTCTCTGCCGCATTAACCTCTGACGTCTTATCTGCAAGACCATGCCAGATAGAAGTCACACAAATAACAACTATTAATAAGACTGCTATTACTTTACTTGCAATGCTTGAATTTTTTGCTGTTTCAATTATTTTTTTCATTTCTTCTCCCTTCTGGCATATTACCTTAATTCATATTCTGTCGAGGTTCCTTCATTCAACTGGTCATTAAACTCCGACAAGCTATATTCCACATATCCATCAAGCTCATTTCTAATCAGAACCGTCATGTCTGCATTCTTCTGTTCTTTTCCGCTTCCGATTTTTATTGTTACGTCCAATGTTAACGGATTAGTGTAATAAGACTTATTTACAGTTACCCTCTCTCCTGCCTCATTAGTTCCTGCTTCTGTATAATTAATAGCACTTTCACCGATACTTATATCAAAAGAAGTGACATTTTCCGATAAAATATACCCCTTCGGTATACTCTCCATATATGAGCTTGTGATATATAAAACATTGTCCTCATATGTTATGATGCTGTCCGGATAACTGCTCTCACTTCCGTATTCTGCTGTTAACTGATTAGTTACATCATTGACCTCTCCAGTATAAATTCTTATACTGTCGCCACTTTTTACAACAGTTATAGAAGTTGCCTGTCTCAACGCATCTGCTATCTGATTTTGAACAATCTGCATATCATTCTGCACGTCAATCTTTTCACTTTCATTACGAAACATTGAAGAGCTTGACGCAATCATTGTTACAATAAGTGTAGAGACTACTGCTGCAATGGCAATAGCAATCAAAAGCTCTACCAAAGACAAGCCCTTGTTATTCGATTGTATCTTCATAGTCTCCTCCTTATACTACTCTATTTCTACTTTTCCTGAAACAAAATACAAATAAACGTTATTCACATCATTTCCGGCTGTATATTTGATGGATATCATATTTTCAGTCGGACTATATTCTGTGTCATCGAATGTAACCTTCTTAACCTTACCGGTAGATGGTTCAAATGTAATCTTTAGAACATTTCCCTCTCCTATCGGCAACTCATCCGTACCCGCTACAAATGCCGCTGAAATTCTTGTTCCCAACAATTTCTCCTCCATCACATCCGTAACAGTTTCGTTTTCACCATTGGTATATGTTTTATAAACATTAGCCTTATAATCATCACCTGACCTTGTAAGGGTAAAATACCATTCATCCGCAACTACTGACATTGCACTTGAACGAGTCTTCTCAATAAACGTTTTGGTCGTACGTGAAGCCTGCTTAATATTGCTATTATCAAGAATGGAAAACGCTATAATCGAACCGCTCAATAATACGGCAAGTATAGCCATAATAATCAGGAGTTCTATTACCGACGTACCTCTATTATTAAGTTGTCTCTTATTCAGCACTGTCATCATATTTCCTCCAGTTATCCAGGCTAACCATATCATCATAACCAAGTGATTCTATCTTTACATCCTCGCTGCCATTAGCACCTGTACTCTTGTAAGCATAGAAATAATTCTTAAACGGAAGAGATGAATCCGGTGCTGTATTGTCAGTATATGTATATTCGTTTGTTATCAATGATTCTACCATAGCATCATTTGTTGTAACTGTAGCACTAGCCGTTACATTGATATTACCAGTTGCAATTATTAAGCCTGTAAAATCATGATTAACTTCAACATTTCCGTCTGCAATAATGATTCCACCAAATATATTATCAGGAATAACATAATCGCCCTTTATGGCAACCTTAGTCAACGCTATTCCATATGTTGTAGACGCCAATATCTTTGTTGGAGTTTCCGCATTATATCCGTCGTCATTCAACATACCCCAGTCGATAACGTTCTCTGTTGCACTTATGGAAACATCCATATCAGTGTTCTTCATTTCATACTCTTTAAGCTCATATAATGCTTTTTCTATGTCATCAACAACATATCTGCTTCCACTTACTTCAAAATCCAATGGTACCAGTAACTGTGTCAAAATCTTATACCTGTTTGCATAGTCGATAGAGTTAGTACCCAACTCAGCAACGGTTATGTCACCTCCGTAAGTAAGGTCTACGCTACTTCCATCTGTCTCCAAAAGGGCTCCGGCCGTGTACATCTCAACACCTTCAGCGATGCTTACTGCACCTGACGCCATAACATTAGCACTTAAAAGCTCACTTGTGAACTTATCAAGCTTATCCTGAAGCTCAGGAGCCTTGTTATCCAAAACGCCCTGAATATATGCAGCTGCTGATGCTCTATCCTTAAAGTTAAGGTAGATATATACCATATTGTTACCGATTTCCTTAACCTCATATGGTGTACTTGCAAGAAGTCCGTCATCACTTGCAAAGAAACCTGACATATTGATAAGTGTTACATCATCCGCTGTATCATCTGTTGCAGCAGTATCTGTTACCGCCTGTTTCAATGCATCCCATACATCCTTTGGCATTGGATTGGATACCGACTTGGTGTAATTCAAGCCTATGTACTGTGAAGGAACAAGATACAACTCCTGGTCAACCTCGAATGACAAGGATTCACCTGTCATATAATCTACAATATCTGAATCATACTTATCATAATCAATATATGAATGTCCACCAATAATCAGTCTCTTAAGTGTTACTTCATCGCTTCCGAGACTTATCTTGCTTCCCGCGCCTTTTACAATAATAGCACTACTCAGCTTATGCTGATTCTCTGTAGAACTACCATCATAGCTATATCCATAATATTCTCCACCGATGGTAACGATACTATTCTTACCATCAATATTTAAATCATCCGATACGAAGGTCTTACAATCTGAATCGATAAGCACCTCAACACCGGCTGTAATATCCTTATTTAAAAGTCCAGGATATTCTTTAATTTGAATATTATCAACCCAAAGATTCGTAGTTGACAATGTTAACTTAGCAATCTTACCTGGATCATCATCACTACTTTGGCTACCCGTCAGTATGAGATCATTTCTTGTAACGACATTTGGTCGTAAAGTTGTTCCCTCTGAATTAACAAAAGAACCAACCTTCAGTTCACCTATTCCTGAGCCTGAGCTTATAGATATATTATTTCCTGCATATATACCAGCATTTACATTAGCTGTAATATCAGTTGTAACTGCGTTAATATTCACATTACCATCTGCTATGAAAGCAAACTGCTTAAAATCGTTAAGTCTCTTTGTTGAAGAAAAATCAACAACCATATCAGGGTATGCAATATTTATATCTACTGTCAGGTTTGCAAAATATGTCTCCGTAGCCTTCTTAGTCTTATAGTCAACTACAACATTATTAACAATAATCTGATTTTCAATTCCATTATAGCTCTTTATAAAGGTTACACTTTCGATACTCTTTATAACTGCATATTTATTCTGATTACCATCTTCATCGGCTTCAATCTTATTAATAAAATTCTCAAGATAATTTTTTACATACGTCAATGTTGTTGATGTATTGTCGTCAAGCCTATCACTAATATCCTGAAAATTCACATTTCCATTGGTAAGCTTAGTTGTCATATTCTGCATAAACAGCTGCTTCAATCTGTCATTAGCTTCAGCATTCTCCATCATATAGTCAAGAGTGCCGTCTGTAACAATAAGGTTAGCAAGAACATTTTCATATGCTCCTGCCATAGCCTCCATACTATCCTTACCAACACCGACCTTTATTTCATCCACAACGGATTCCGCTGTATAAAAAGCATCCTTGGAATTATAGTCGATTTTTTTCATAATAACATTTCCTACTGATGCCGCCAATATTACAGAGGCAAGAAGAGAAATAAATGCTATGGTCAAAATTGTCATTACAAGTGTTGAACCATTATTATTCAATTTTTTATTTTTTGAACATATTCCAGCCATCTTACTCCTCCTTAGTTGTAGTAAATGTTGTAAGCAGCTCACCATCCTCACTACCATATCTTACTTCTATGCTCATAAGGAACAATGATTCACCCACATTATTAGGGTCATATGTCAGGCTTCCTGTAGAAACTGAATCATCATGTGGTTTATTAACATTC
>CAYWDL010000009.1:0-1170 GCA_964457015.1 uncultured Roseburia sp.
GTCAACAGCTGATTGCCAGATTAGAGCATATGTTGCTCAGGGTGAAGTACTTCCAGTTGCTACACGTTCATTCGGTGCAATCGGTGTATTTGCTATCAAGGAAATGGGAAGATTCTATCGTCACGTATTGATTGAAAAGAATTATCCACACCACGGTGCAGTTGCATTCGGTAACTATGGAAAGGCACTCTTTGAAGTGTTCAAGTACTTAGGAGTACCAATGGAGGATATCAACTACAATCAGCCAGCATGTGTGCCATATAAGACAGAGAATCCATTTTAGGATGAAATGATTTTTTATATAGTCGGAATTGCGCAATTTTGTGCAATTCCGACTATTTTTTGTACATTTTACATAAGGTTATACATGATAATATAAAGAATTTTGTTGATTATTTGTTAATATTTGTTAATTGTTTGTTAATACAAGTTAATTGTTTGTTTGTTGATTTGAATAACACGTTAGTGTACTATAGTTAAGTCTTATGAGAGGAGATAAAAGATGATTAAGGCAATAGTATGTATTTTTCATCATTGTGAGTCGTATGAGAAAGTGGATTAGGAATGGTTTAATTGTCAGTTTAATAGTGATTTTTATGGTAATTATTTATCCGGTAATGTTTAACAAATATGGGGAAAATCTGATTATCATAAGAAAGCTTTTAAATATACTAGTAGTAATGGAATGTATATGTGATATAAATCGGAGTATAAATAAGTTCGGTTATGGGATATACAGGTATTATAAACTATTAGGTTTGAAGGAAATAGGCATATTTAATATATATGTTAAGAATAATGATGACAGGTTTTTGGCGTACTTTTGTTCTTTCTTAATAAGTGTATTTGATGGAAATGTATTAATAGCGTTGGTAAATTCTTTACAGTATATAGTATATTGTATTTGTATGTCATTAATCTTTTATTTTCTATTGCATAAAGCTCAATATAAAATAGTTTTTTTTAGAGTTTGTAGAATAGTAAGTGCTATTATCTGCGTATATATTTTGCATAAGTTATTTGTGTGGATAAATAATGATGTTGCATTTATTGATATATTACATAATATCTTTAGTTGCATGTTGATGGATATATATAATGATGTTTTTTTTGTAAGCAGTATCTATCATGGTATAGTACTTGCTGTTTTGTTAGTTTTTTTGGTAATCA
>CAYWDL010000009.1:1180-20813 GCA_964457015.1 uncultured Roseburia sp.
TCCATGGACCGAACACACAGAAATATCGTCAACAATCACTCTATACAATATGGATGACAAAATGATTATAGAAGAGCATTCTGTAGGGACCATATCAGGCGTTGGAGCTTGGAATGACAGTTTAAAAAGAATTGGAGGGTATAGAATACTGAGGGATATGTTAATTGCATTTAGAGATAAAGGTAATTTGTTTTCTTATGTACTTACATTTGGATTATATATATTTGGTTGTTTTATATTTGGTAATAATAGTAAGATATTGGTCGGTATTTCATGCTTTACTGTGATTTTAATAAATTATGGATTAGAAAGCATTTATATAAATGATTTATTGTCATTTGAATTATATAAGCTGTTTGGAGAAAGGTTTGACGACTTTTTTAGAAAAAAAATAACCATTGCAATGGTTATTAATATGTTTTTTGGAATTGTGTATACCATAAAATGTATGGTTTTATTGTGCTTTAAGGAACTGATTGTATTGTTGATATTTCATGCTACGATTGTTTTGTATTGGAATTTGTATTATTCAAGTATTTATATTAATATGAGACGTTATGGAACATTGGTGGATGATATAAAAAAAATTATAATATTATTTATTGGAATTGTTCCAGTTGTAAATATGTTGTTTGGAGTTTGGTTTTATAAAAAAGGAAAGCGAGTGTGGAATTATTATGTTAACAATGGACAATGTGACAAAAACATATGATGATACCCATGGAATATTTGACATAAGTCTCAGGCTCAAAGAAGGGATGGTGTATTCTGTCATAGGACCTAATGGTTCAGGAAAAACAACGTTGATGAAAAGTATGGCAGGTATGGTCAATATCACAAGTGGAAAGATATCAATTGATGGAGATGATACTTTATTAAGGAAAACAAAAAAGAAAATAGGATACGCACTAGATGATGATGGAGGTTATCCTAATTTAACTTTATATGAATTGCTCCACATTGCCAATGATATTAAATTTAATGAAGAATATATAACACAAATAGAAGATTTACTGAAAAAGTTTTCTTTATGGGATAGTAGGAATATGTTATATAAGAAAGCTTCGTTGGGAATGAAAAAGAAGATATCGTTATGCCTTTCTTTTTTAGGAAATCCTTCGTTAATATTATTAGATGAACCAACTAATGGTATTGATACAAAGGGAATTATTTCGTTAAAAAAGGAGATTCAAGAGGCTAAGAAAAACAAATCTATTATTGTGGTAACTAGCCATGTGTTGGATTTTGTAGGGCAAATTGCAGATGAAAATATTTTTATTAATAATGGTAAGATATGTTGTGTGGTAGATAAACAAACTGATTTGGAGAAAGTCTACGAACGTTTATACTTATAGAAAGGCATAAAAAATGAATTTGTTTGTAACATTATTTTTTGTGGGAATACTAACAAAAATAATTGGAAAAGAAAAAATGGTGTTTAGTTAAAAATAGAGGTGCTACCATAAAAACTGGTTTCTTGCGTTTATGGTAGCACCTTGAGTTTATTTCTTTTGTTTCTTACCCATCTTATTGACATACATCATCTTATCAGCTGACAGTATAAGGTCATCAATATCTTTAATATTTTCAACCCTTTGGCATAATATACCCATACTGAAATCGATAGGATAGCGCTTATCAGTCACAACAGGAGTTTTATTGATAATATCTATAATCTGCTCCTTGATGCCATCGCTGGAATAAAGCTCTGGATTATCAGCGAAGAAGGCACATATGAATTCATCACCACCAAATCTTGCACATAAGGAATTTGGGATATTAAGCTTAGTTAAGGACTGGGCAACGGTTGTTATGGCAAAGTCGCCCTCCTTGTGACCAAAATTATCATTAATACCTTTTAATCCGTCCATATCAATAAAAACAATGTACAGATACTGTTTTAACATATCTTTCTTTTCCGTTATTGCATTTAACCTTGTAAAGAAACCGCGTCTGTTATAAATACCTGTCATAGGGTCATTAACTGACAATGCCTCAATTTCTTCATAGGCCTTGTTTAAGGCGTAGTTGTGAAGGACAGTATTGATTGAGTGAGCAAGGAACATATCAAATTCGTTGCAACGCTGCAGGTTACGAAGGTTTGGCTCTGCAACACCATCAACGGTGTAACCGTATACCTGTTTGCCGTAATGTATCAGTCTTACAAAGAGAAAGGTTCCTGGGTCATCAACAATATCGTCTAAGCTTGGTATGAATTCGCTGACATTAAACTGTTTGTTTGGCTCTTCAAATTGCTGATTTTTCATATATAAGATGGTGGACATATCATTGAATTTGTCCGTAGCATTTACACATGCTTCACGGGTAATTCTATCCTTGGTTAAATCAGATTTGACGCATGCAAACCTAAAATTCTCGCTCCATAATCTTACAGTTTCCGGCAAAAGTGTAGCAATATCTTCTATATACTGTTTTTCTAAGAGGCTTGTCACAAGTGTGTTCATAGCCAAAGTATGCCATGAAGAATCGCCGGTTGCATTGTATAAAGCAGTAATAACCTCGGCATGATTATGAAATCTGTTTGGTTCACAGCCGCAGGACTGACTTTTTAATATATTGAAACCAATCATATGGTTGCACGGTTCAACCTTGCCAGTTGCTTTTACTTCATTTATCTTATCAATTATAAAATTCATAGCTTCTGTATAATCAGGTATGCAGGTAGTTATGGTAGGCGAGTTGTAACGGCTGTTCTGAGTTCCGTCGAAGCCTGTGACAATAATATCCTCCGGAACCTTGTAGCCCTTTTCCGCCAAAAGAGTACAGGCTGTTATGGCCATAGAATCGTTGGCGCATACAATTGCTTCAGGTAATTCTAAATCACTGTCCAAAAAGCTTTGTACTGCGATACGGGAAGGCCTTTCCCAAAAATCACCATATCCCAGACGTTCTTCTTCAAAGGGAATATCAAATTCCTCTAAAACGGATTTGTACACATCTATACGTTCCTCGGAGAAGGTATTACCCTTGAAGCCTGCAAGCATATTAATGCGTTTTCTGCCATGGTCTCTGATTACGTGGCGCACGATGTTGCGAAAGCCTGTCTTGTAATTAAGAGGCATATTATAACATCCTTCTGCTGCGCCATCGATAGAAAAAACAGGAATATTCATTTCGTTTCCTATGCTTACAGCTTTATCTATAAGATACTGATATTTTACAGTCTCCTTCAAAATAATAATGCAGTCTAAATCAATGTTCTTGAAAAGGTCCAGTAAAAGAAGCTGGCCATGAGCGCTGTCATCATTATCCTGGGAGCTGTGCGTTGCCGAAAGGGCAACGGTAGTATATCCGTATTTTATGCAAGCCTCTCTTAAGGCAGATAGGAAGTTCATAGGGTTCTGTTCGTATAGACACGAACCAAAAACACCAATATACTTTTTTTTCTTTTTCATGTATTCACCTCGATTAAACATTGTTCTTGTGCTTTTTTTCAATCTTATCAGCATACATCTTTTTGTCAGCTGATGAAATGATGTCGTTTATATTGATATGGTTACTTACTGGCTCACATAACACACCAATGCTGAAATCTATAGGATATTCCTTGCTGGCTGCCTGTGGCGTCTGGCGAATAATACTCTTTAGCTGTTCCTTGATTGTGTGCTCGGTATAAGTATTAGGCGAACTGTGAAAGAATGCGCATATAAATTCATCACCGCCAAAACGGGCACACAATGGATTGACAACGCTTAGCTTCTGCAAAGCGTGAGCAATGGTTGTTATGGCAAAATCACCTTCGTTGTGTCCGTAAGTATCATTAATCTTTTTTAAGCCATCCATATCTACATATACTATATATAAATATTTATTTCGCATATATGAGCTTTCTAATAATGTGTTTATTTTCGCAAAAAATCCACGTCTGTTGTAAACACCTGTCATTGGGTCGTGAATTGATAATGCTGCAATCTCATCATAAGCCTTTTCCAAGCTTCGGTTAAGCTCTGTGGCTTCGTAATTATGAAGAACTGTGTTGACGGAGTGCGCCAAAAACATATCAAATTCATTACAGCGATATAAGCTACGCTGGTTAAGACTATCAAACTCGTCTGCTGTATAACCGTACACCTGTCTGCCGTGGCTGATGAGACGAACAACAAAAATAGTTCCCGCTTTTGTAATTAGGTTTTCAAAGTTGGGAATAAATTCCTTGATACTAAACTGCGTAAGTGATTTATCAAAGTTTTTATTCTGTATATTGAGAATAGTAGTCATATTCTCGAATGGATCTGTAATATAAGTACCTCTGTTGCGCACATCGGACGAATTGGTCAAGTATGATTTCACACAGGCAAAGCGGAAGTTGGAACTCCATCTCCAGGTCGCATCAGGTAAAAGTTCGGCAAGGTCCTCTATGAAATGCTTATCCAAAAGCTTTGTAACAAGCTTATTCATCGCAAGCATATGCCAGGTAGAGTCGTTGGTATCCTCATACATGGAATTGATAATCCTTGCGTGATTATGGGTTGAACCTGCCTGACATCCGCAGGATTGCTTAGGTAACGTGAAAAACTTAATCATATAATCCTTAGGTGAAACATGCCTTGAAATCTTAAATTTCTCAATCTCGGACCAGATAAAATTCAGAGTATCAGTGTAATTAGGGTTACAGGTCGAAATTTCAGGAATGTTGTAGCTGCCGGACTGAGTACCGTCAAAGCCTGTAATGATTATATCCTGAGGAATGCTGTATCCATGGTCGGCAAGAAAGCTACAGGCAGTAACTGCCATTGAATCGTTGGCGCAGACTATTGCTTCCGGCATAGGCAGGTCGCTGGATATTATTTCCTCAAGAGCGGCTATGGTTGGCTTCTCCCAAAAGTCACCATACTTAAGGCGCTCTTCCTCGAAAGGGATATTGTATTCAGCCAAAACTTCTTTATATGCCTGGATTCGCTCTTCTGAAAAAGAATTTCCCTTGAATCCGGCAATCATATTAATCCTTGTGGCCTTATGAACATCAATGATATGACGCACCATATCCTTAAAAGCGGTTCTGTAATCCATAAGTAAATTGTAACAGCCGTCAATGGACTGGTCCATGGAAAAGACAGGGATGTCCATTTCTTTTCCTATTTTAACTAGGCCATCAATAATACTCTTATATGTAGTGGTTGTAGTCAGTATAATAATACCATCTAAATCTATATACTTGAATAAATCAAACAGGCGCAGCAGCCCTTCGGCACTGTCATATGCTTCCAAAGACTTGATGGATGCTGAAAGAGCTATGACTGTATAGTCTGTTTCTGCGCAGTAATCCTTCAGTGCCGAAAGAAAATTCATAGAATTCTGCTCATAAAGGCACGAACCGAAAACTCCAATATATTTGCGTTCGTTACTCATTAAAAATACCTCGTATAGTAATATATCTTCTTAAATCTAATCACAAATTACAACTATTTAAATTGTACCATAATATATATACAAAATCAAATGATTTCGCATATTGGTCGTGAATGATTTGTTGTGAATGAAATGAATAAAAAATATAGGAAAGTTAAAACTAACTCTTGACAGTATTTTCTAACTGTGTTAGACTTCTTGGTGAGTTAGAGTTAACTAATTGTTTTTTGCATATGATATAGGAGGAAAGCATGAATTTAAGGGATGCTGTAGAAGGAACAGAGTACATAATTAAAGAGATTCATTCAGATGATGAAGAATTAAATGCATTTCTTTTTTCACTTGGCTGTTATGCCGGCGAACCTATTACAGTGGTTTCACATTTGAAAGGTGGAAGCGTTGTAGCCATAAAGGATGGCAGATATACATTAGATAAAGAATTGACTTCATTAATTATGATATAAAATATAGTGGTGCTATGGCACCGCATATTTTTTGAAATGAAGTTAGTGATAACTACTTGAGGTTAGTAAGCTGTGACTATTATTGAGTAAAGAAAAAAAGAGGAGGACACCAAAATGCGTATCGCGTTAACAGGTAACCCAAACAGCGGTAAGACCACCATGTACAACGCTCTCACAGGTAAAAATGAGAAGGTTGGTAACTGGGCCGGTGTTACAGTTGACAAAAAGGAAGCTCTTATTAAGAAGAGCTATTACAATGGAGGAGAGGAATTGGTGGCGGTAGACTTACCGGGTGCATATTCAATGTCTCCATTCACATCAGAGGAGAGTATTACAAGCGGCTATGTTAAGCATGAGAATCCGGATGTTATTATTAACATCGTTGATGCTACAAACTTAAGCAGAAGCTTATTCTTTACAACACAGTTATTGGAATTAGGAATTCCTGTTGTTGTAGCTTTAAATAAGAGTGATATAAACGAGAAAAAGGATACAAAGATTGATACAGTGGTATTATCTGAGAAGCTTGGTTGTCCTGTTGTTAATACAGTTTCTATTTCTGATAAGGGTCTTGAAGAGGTTGTTAAGGCTGCTGTTGCATTAAAGGGTGCGACACAGAAAGCGCCATATTCACAGGGTAATGTGGATATGACTAATAAGGAAGCGGTTATTGCAGCAGATAAGAAGAGATTTGAGTTTGTAAATGGCATTGTTAAGTCTGTTGAAAATCGTAAGGTTGCAACAAAGGATAAGAATATTAATGATAAAATTGATGCATTCATTACAAATCCTGTTTTAGGTATTCTTATTTTTATCGGCGTAATGTGGTTCGTGTTCTGGGTATCTCAGGCGTGGTTAGGACCGATGATTGCAGATTTGATTTGTGGCTGGATTGATACATTTGGTGAATTTGTGGCAGATAAGGTATCAGGTGCAGCTCCTATTTTACAGACAATCTTAGTAGATGGTATTATCGGTGGTGTTGGTGCCGTAGTTGGTTTCCTTCCGCTTGTAATGGTAATGTACTTCCTTCTTGCTTTGTTAGAAGACTGTGGTTATATGACACGTGTAAGTGTTGTTCTTGACCCAATCTTCAAGAGAGTAGGTTTATCAGGTAAGTCAGTCATTCCACTTGTAATCGGTACAGGTTGTGCAATTCCTGGTATCATGGCTTGTAGAACAATTCGTGATGAAAGAGAAAGAAGAGCAACAGCAATGCTTACACCATTTATTCCATGTGGTGCTAAGATTCCTGTTATAGCACTTTTTGCAGGTGCGTTCTTCCCTGAATCAAGCTGGGTATCACCAGTTGTATATTTTGTAGGTATTTTATTAGTATTATTAGGTGCTTTACTGGTAAAGGCTATCACAGGCTATAAGTACAGAAAGTCATTCTTTATTATTGAGCTTCCTGAATACAAGGTTCCAAACTTCCTTGGTGCTATTGTAACAATGCTTATGAGAGCAAAGGATTACATCATCAAGGCTGGTACAATTATTCTTGTATGTAACGCATTAGTAAGTATTATGGCTTCTTACTCATGGAGCTTTAAAGAGGTAGAAGCAACAGAATCTATGCTTCACGATATTGCTACACCATTTGCAGTTCTTTTAATCCCATTGGGCTTTGGTGTATGGCAGTTGGCAGCGGCTGCTGTAACAGGCTTCATCGCGAAGGAAGAGGTTGTTGGTACATTGGCAACAGTATTTGCAATTAGTGCAATTAATGAAGATTTCGAATTAGCATCAAGCGCTATGGGCCAGGGTGCAGAAATGTTTGGTATTACAGCAGTTGCTGGTCTTGCATACCTTATGTTCAACCTTTATACACCACCTTGCTTTGCTGCTATTGGTGCCATGAACTCGGAAATTAAGTCTAAGAAGTGGTTATTCGCAGGTATCGGACTTCAGTTTGCAACAGGTTATACAGTAGCATTCCTTGTATACCAGGTTGGTACATTAATAGTTGAAGGTACATTGGGTACAGGATTTGTTCCTGGTCTTATTGCAGTGGCAGCTATTATCGCGGTAATTGCGTTACTTGCAGTTAATTCTAGAAAGAAGACTGCTGCTGAATACGCAGGTAAATAAGTATTGGAGAATTTATGGAAAATTTTGTTGTTATTGTAATTCTTGCGATTATTTTAGGTTCAGCAATAACCTATATTGTAAAAGCAAAGAAGAAAGGTGTTAAGTGCATAGGTTGTTCGGCGGCATGCAGTTGTTCCGGTAATTGTGGCGGTGGTGCGACATGTGGACAGGAGCATTCGGGCAAAAATAGCAATACATAATGATAAAGAGACTGTCATATGATATGATGGTCTCTTTTATATTTTGCAGAATTGAGAGTATAGGTGATTTTAATTTGCTAAATTAGCAGTTGAATGATGGTTATTTTGCTGTTATAATCGTGACATAAATTGAGAACATACATAGGGAGGATACAAAGTTATGTGGACAAGAGCAGAATTGAAGGAAAGGGCAAAGGAAGCATTTAGAAGAAACTATTGGATGTGTGTGGTGGCAGGTTTGATATTATCATTGCTGGCAGGTGGAAGCTCGTCAGGTGGTAGTTCATCAGATTCCTCGTCATCAGATTATGACTCGATAAAAGAATTATTTAGTGATGATTCTGATTATTCGGGATATGTAGAAGATGATACAATTTATTATTATGAAGACAATGATGATGAATTATTCAGTAATGAAGTATTAACGGCTTTAGGAATAGCAGGGGTTGTGGTATTAGTTATTGCACTTGTTATCATGGTTGTGTCAATAGTATATGGAATATTTGTCGGTTCGATTTTTGAGATTGGCGGTTGCCGATTCTTTACGGTCAATGCGACGGAGAATGCCAGCCTTAGAGAGTTATTACATGGTTTTACAGGCGGTAACTATTTAAGAAATGTATCAATACAGTTTTTTAGAACCTTATATACATTTTTATGGTCGTTATTATTCGTTATTCCAGGTATTGTAAAATCATATGAATATCTGATGGTTCCGTATATTTTGGCGGATAATCCTAATATTACAAGAGAGGAAGCCTTTGCGTTAAGTAAGAGAATGATGGATGGTAATAAGTGGGATGCATTTGTACTTAATTTATCGTTTATAGGTTGGATATTAGCAACGGTTGTAACCTGTGGTATTGTAGGTTTGTTCTGGGTAGATCCGTATATTCGCGCAACAAATGCAGAATTATACTTAAAGCTTAAGTCAAATGTTATGCCGGTTCAGGTTATTAATGATGACCAGTATGGCTGGGATGACGCACAGAGAATTTAATATTTAATATAATGTTGAAAAGAAGTTCAACTCCTGATTACAAGGCGTTGGGCTTCTTTTTTTGAACGATAAATATTTAAAATTGTTAAAAATTTGTTACCACTATTGAATTGTTTTTGATATGTGTGATATAATCTATTGGATATAGGTACAAGTGGGAGTCTACCCTTTTGTCGCCTGTAAGATTTGAAAGTATAGGATGGTAGTTATGCTGAACGAGGAAAAAATAAGTCTTATGACTAAGTTGGCCTTATATGAGCAGAAGGAAGGCAGGAAGCAGATACCAATGAGTGGTTACTACAAGGGTGACTATGTATCTCTTAATGTTTTGAATTCAGTCATTATAGGAACAATTGCATATTTATTGATAATAGGAACAATAATCTTGATAAATGCAGAGAGTCTGGTAGAAAAGCTTACGGAGATAGATTTGATTGCAACCGGTAAGCAGATACTTACATACTATTTGATATTTATAGTGTGTTATATAGTGGTTGCGTATATTTTTTACCGCTGGAAGTTCAAGGCTGTAAGAGTGAAGCTTAATCAGTACAATGCGGATTTGAAGCAGCTGTATGAAATGTACAAGAATGAGCCTGGTTCAAAGGAAGCTGTTTCTAAGAAGGAGGTTACTCCTAAAAAGGAGGCTGTTTCCAGAAAGGAAACTGTGTCTAGAAGAGAAGCGGTGTCTGGAAAAAAAGTTGTTTCTAAGAAGAAAGAGGAAACACCAAGCTACGATGACGATTTGAATGACATTCTTGAGTTGATAGAAGAAGATAATTAGTTAGAAAGGCGATTTATATTATGATGAAATTATTGGTTTTGAGAGACAAATTTAAATCGATATATAATGCGTATGGATTTTATATTGACTGTATTTTGAAGTTTGCGTTGGCGCTTATTTCGTTAATTACAATTAACAACAAGGTTGGTTTTATGAATTTATTAAAGAACCCTGTTGTAATGATAGTTATATCATTGGTGTGCGCATTTATTCCAAAGGCAATGGTTGCTTTGGTGGTAATGCTGTGTTTGCTGGGTCATTTGTCGGCATTGTCACTGGAGGTTACAGCACTTGTTCTTATTGTGATGATAGTAATGTATTTGTTATTCTTTAGATTTAGTCCTAAGGAAAGCGTTACTTTACTGCTTATGCCCATATTGTTTTCGTTGAAGATTCCATATGTTATGCCTATCGCATTGGGGCTTGTATCAACACCTGCATCTATTGTTGCTGTGGCTTTTGGAACAATATTATATTTCATAATCAATTATATATTTGTACATACAAATGAATTGATTGAAATCTGTAGCTCTGAAGGTCTTACTGCCATTGGAATGATTGTCAATTCGGTATTTAAGAGCAGAACTATGATATTTATTATTTTAGTGTTTGCTGTCACAATCGTAATTGTTTATTGTGTAAGAAGATTGTCTGTTGACAATGCATTTGTCATAGCAGTTGGCACAGGCGGTCTTGTGCAGATTATTACAATGCTTATCGGCGATTTGCTTATCGGTATGAGTGAAATTGCAACCGTGCCTGTTATTATAATTGGCGGCATTGTGTCTATTGTTGTGGGATATTTGCTGCAGTTTCTTGTGTATTCAGTTGATTATACAAGAACGGAAAGAACTCAGTTTGAGGATGATGAATATTATTATTATGTAAAGGCGGTTCCGAAGATTAAGGTTATTGCGCCGGAAGTAAGGGTTAAGAGAATTAATGCCAGAAAGGCTGTAAAGAGAAAATAGTCTCATAAAAAATATTATGAAAGGAAGTGGATGAATGTTAGGCGTAAGTGAATTAATAAATAACTACCTGCCGTTGAAAATACAGGTGACTGATATTGTTGAAATTATTATTTTGTCTGTAGTATTTTATCATGTTTTACTGTGGATGAAGAATACAAGGGCATGGGTACTGTTTAAAGGCATTTTAGTAATAGTTTTAGCTACATTTATCGCTTCTATCTTTAATTTGACTACTATATTGTGGCTTTTGAATAAGACCTTGAGTGTTGGTATTATTGCAGTTATTGTAGTGTTCCAGCCGGAGCTGAGAAAGGCGTTGGAGCAGCTGGGCAAGAAAAATATTT
The DNA here is from genome assembly GCA_964457015.1 of uncultured Roseburia sp. Taxonomy (GTDB): domain Bacteria; phylum Bacillota; class Clostridia; order Lachnospirales; family Lachnospiraceae; genus SVEL01. The sequence goes on from CAYWDL010000009.1 coordinate 12,405, forward strand.
TTGGAGAGCTGTTTGCCTTTGATGATGATAAGAAAAAGTCTGATGGTAAATTCACAGACAGAACAATTAATGAGCTTGTTAAAGCCACATATGAGCTGGCAAGAACTAAGACAGGTGCCCTTATAGTTATTGAGGGTGAGCTTAGCCTTGAAGAATATATTAGAACGGGAATCAATATTGATTCGGCTATAAGCAATCAGTTGCTTATAAATATTTTTGAACATAACACACCATTGCATGATGGTGCTGTTATCATAAGAGGAGACAGAATTGTTTCTGCAACATGCTATCTTCCATTGTCAAGTAATATGGAGATTAGCAAGGAGTTAGGAACAAGACATAGAGCCGGTGTTGGTATAAGTGAGAATTCAGATGCATTTACGATTATTGTATCAGAGCAGACAGGTAAGGTGTCGGTAACACAGGATGGTCATATTACAAGAAATATTGATGGTGATGCCCTTAGAAGATTACTGGTTAAGGTTCAGGATAAGACAGTAGAAGTGAAACGTTTCAAATTATTGAGAGGAAGACGCGAGAATGAAAGAAAAACTGACAAATAATATTGGATTAAAAATTGCATCAGTACTTTTTGCGATAGCAGTCTGGCTTATTGTCCTCAATGTAAATGACCCTGATAAAACAGTCACCGTGTCAGGCATACCTGTTACTATCGTTAATGATGATGCCATTACATCACTTGGAAAGGCATATTCTGTAAAATCAGGGGCTACCTGCACAATTAAGATTTCGGGACCTAGATCTATAGTGGATATGCTTGACACAGAGGATTTTGTGGCAACAGCTGACGTGAAGAATTTATCATTGACTAATTCGGTACCTGTTGAAGTAGAGCTGAAGAAAAATACCTATAAGTCAAAGGTTGATATTTCCGTTGAAACATTATTAAAGCTTGACATAGAGGATATTATAGAAAAGGAATATGAGATAACAGTTCAGTATTTTGGTGATACAGCGACTGATTATATTGTGACGGGAACCAAGCTGGATGAAACGGTGGTTACAATAAAAGCACCACGTTCACAGATTGAGAAGATAAAATCGGTTGTAACCGTAGTGGATATTACTGATAGAAATGATGATTTTGAAGTGACTACAGAGGTTAAGCTTCTGGATATCAATAATAAGGAGATAGACATTAATTCTACAGATGTTATTCTATCGTTTGAAAGCGTGAAGAGCACATCTACAGTAATGTTCAAGAAGTCTCTGCCTGTAATATGTGATTTGCCGCAGGCTATTGACTATGATACATTCATATCGGGCTACGAGCTTTCTTTGGACAGCATCATCGTATATGGTAGAAAGGCAGTTTTGGATGACGTAGAGAGCGTTGAGTTACCTGTTAATCTGGAAGAGTACGCAGATGCTGAGGAAGGATTTTCACTGACATTTGATATTGGTGAATTGTTGCCGGAGGGCGTTTACAAATATACAGAAGCAGAACAAATTGTGCTGAATATTTCAGTAAATAATCAGGCAGACAGAATTATTAAAACTAATGCAAAGAATATTTCAATCAGCAATATTCCTGATGGTCTTGAGGCATCCTTAGTAACTAAGGGAGAAATTTCGTATACAATCAGAGGTCTTAAGGAATTGGTTGCCAATGTTGATGAGGATGATATTATACTTAAGGTTAATGTAGGTGAGCTTCAGGAGGGAACACACCGTCTGGCAGTAACATTTACATTGCCGAATGGAATAACTGTTGTAGATGAGGTTTTTGTTGAAGTAAATCTGGCAAGAATAGAAGATAATGTTGATGAACCTACATCAGACAATGAGCCGACAAGTGAAGACGACACAACTGTTGATGATAACGGTGAAACAGAAAGCTCTGAGGAGGAAACAACAGGGCAGGAGGAAACAACATCACCTGTGGAGGATGAGAATAATTAGTAAGAAGCAGGAAAAGGGGTGCAAGAATGGTTAGCAAAAAAGTAAAAGTATTGGATAAAAAGGGTTTGCATATGAGACCGGCAAAGGACTTGAGTCAGATAGCAGTAAGCAGTAATGCAAAGGTTAAGGTCAGATATAATGACTGTGACTACAATGCAAAGAGTCTGATAGGCATGCTGGGAGCAGGGATAAAATATGAAAGTGAGATTGAGATAATCTGTGATGGCGAAGATGAAGAGGAAACTTTGAAGAAAATGACAGATTACATTGAAAGTATCAATGAAGAACAGTAATTTATAGAAAAGAGGGTACGCTGTATAATGAGTGTAAGTGTTGTAATCCCGGTACACAATCCGGACAAAAGATTGGAAGTTATTGTAAAAAGATTGTTATGTCAGAATATGAAGCCAGAGAAAATATTATTGGTTCATACTCTGGATTTTACCTGTGATGATATGGTTATGTATAATCTTGGTGAAATGTACAAGGACCATCAGGTTGTTGAGATTGTTGAGATTGCACCAACAGAATTTGACCATGGTGGAACAAGACATATGGCGATGGAAAGATGTACTACAGACTATGTTTTGTTTATGACACAGGATGCAGTTCCTAAGAATAAGAATCTTATAAGCAAGCTTGTAAGTACATTGGAAGGTGATGATGCTATTGCAGTTGTTTATGGAAAGCAGGAGGCATACAAGTATTGTAGTACAATTGAGAGCTACGCACGACTATTTAATTATCCTGACGAAAGCTTTGTCAATGGTATTGATGATGTGGACGAAAAGGGCATAAAGGCATACTTTGTGTCAGATGTTTGTGCCATGTACAAGAAATCCCTATACGATGAAATTGGAGGTTTTCCTTCAAGAACTATTTTGAATGAGGATAGTATCTATGGTGCAAAGGCAATTAAGATGAATAAGCTGATTGCGTACAATGCTGATGCTGTTGTATTTCATTCACACAATTATACGGGCATCGAACAGTTTAAACGTAATTTTGACATAGGCGTGTCACACAGACAGTTTAACTATATATTTGATAAGGTACCTGCAGAGGGCGAAGGCCTTAAGCTGGTAAAGGAAACAGCGATGTACCTTATCAGAAGACGTGAGAGCTATATGTTACCATATTTTATATATTATTGTGCATGTAAGTATTTGGGTTACCGACTAGGTAAGCTATATACTAAGCTACCAAAGGAGCTAATCTTAAGATGTACAATGAATAGAGGATATTGGAAACACAAGTAAGAAAGGAAAGAAAGAAAATGTTAAATTATAAAAGATATAAAAGATATCCGGTTATAAATTATCCGGAGAGAGAATGGCCAATCAAGGAGTGTATGAAAGCTCCAATATGGTGTAGTGTTGATTTAAGAGATGGTAATCAGGCACTTATTGAGCCTATGGTTGTTGAAGAGAAGATTGAATTCTTCAATCTTTTAGTAAAGCTTGGCTTTAAGGAAATTGAAATTGGTTTCCCGGCTGCTTCACAGATTGAATTTGATTTTTTAAGACAGTTAGTAGACAGAAAGCTTATTCCTGATGATGTTGTGGTTCAGGTATTAGTACAGTGCCGTGAACACCTTATTGAAAGAACATTTGAAGCATTACAGGGAATGAAGAAAGCAATTGTACATATCTACAATTCAACATCTGTACTTCAGAGAGATGTTGTATTTGGTAAGAGCAAGGAAGAGATTAAGCAGATTGCCATTGAAGGAACAAGAATGGTTAAAAAGTACGTTGACCAGTTTGATGGCGAAATTATCTTAGAATATTCTCCGGAAAGCTTCACAGGAACAGAAGTTGAATATGCTCTCGAGGTATGTAACGCTGTATCTAATGAATGGCAGCCAACTCCTGACAAGAAGATGATTTTCAATCTTCCTGCAACAGTTGAGATGACAACACCAAATGCTTATGCAGACACAATTGAATGGATGAGCAAGAATCTTGATAACAGAGAAAGCATTATTTTAAGTGTTCACCCTCACAATGACAGAGGTACAGGTGTTGCTGATGCTGAGCTTGCATTGCTTGCAGGTGCAGACAGAATTGAAGGAACATTGTTCGGTAATGGTGAAAGAACAGGTAATGTTGATATTTTAACACTTGCTTACAATATGTTCTCACAGGGTATCAATCCTGAACTTAATTTAGAGAACATTAATGAGATTATAGAAGTATACGAAAGATGCTGTAAGATGGAAGTCGGCATGAGACATCCATATGCAGGTAAGCTTGTATTTACAGCATTCTCTGGTTCACATCAGGATGCTATCAACAAGGGCGTTAAGGCTATGAAGGAAAGAAATAATCCATATTGGGAGGTTCCATATCTTCCAATTGACCCATCAGATGTTGGTAGAGATTATGAGCCAATCGTTCGTATCAACAGCCAGTCCGGTAAAGGCGGCGTGGCATTCGTTATGGATACATACTATGGCTACAAGCTTCCAAAGGGAATGCACAAAGAATTCGCAGATGTTATTCAGGTAATTGCTGAAGCACAGGGCGAAGTATCACCGGATACAATTATGGATAAGTTCACAGAAGAGTACTTAACATATAAGACAGAAAGAGAATATCCATTTACATTAGTAAGCTGCAAGATTCAGGATGTGGATGAAGACAACGAGCATGGAGATACACTTGTAAAACTTACATTCAAGTACAAGGGTGAAGAGCATTATGTAGAAGGTATAGGTAATGGTCCGGTAGACGCCGTTAAAAAGTGTCTTCACGAAAAGACAGGTGTTAACTTCAAGATTTATGACTATACTCAGCATGCTTTGGGCGAAGGCTCAAATGCAAAGGCAGCTGCTTATGTTGGAATTATGGATTTGGATTCGGGCAAGGCAACATATGGTGTAGGTCAGAGTACAAATATTACAAGAGCTTCGGTAAGAGCGGTGTTTAGTGCACTTAACAGATTGGCGAAGTAGGAGAGGAAAACATCATGAAAGCATTGATACTTAATTCCGGTTTAGGAAAGAGAATGGGTGTTTTAACAAGCGAACATCCAAAATGTATGACAGAGATAGATGTCAATGAAACAATTCTTAGCAGACAGCTGAAAATGCTTGCTGAAGAAGGAATAAACGAAGTTGTTATGACAACAGGCTTGTTTGATCAGGTATTAGTAGAGTATTGTGAATCATTAGAACTACCTATTGAGTATACATTTGTAAAGAATGAAAAATATGCAGAAACAAATTATATTTATTCTATCTATTGTGCAAAAGAGTATTTAAAAGATGAAGATATAATCATGATGCATGGTGATTTGGTATATGAGAATAATGTGCTTGAAAAGGTTGTTGAATCAGAAAAATCATGCATGACAGTTTCAAGTACGCTTCCGTTACCGGAGAAGGATTTCAAGGCAGTATTGAAAGACGGAAGAATAACTGCCGTGGGAATTGAATTCTTTGAAATGGCAGTTGCTGCACAGCCATTATATAAGCTTAATAAGGCTGAATGGAATAAATGGCTTGACAAAATTGTGGATTACTGCGAAAATGGAACCGTTTCTTGTTATGCAGAAAATGCTTTCAATGAAATATCAGCGGATTGTGAGATTTTACCATTGGATGTAAAAGACCAATTATGCTGTGAAATTGATACACCGGAGGATTTAAAAGTGGTAAGTGATAAGGCAAAAGAATTGAAAAACAAAACAGTATATATGAGCTTTTCAACAGATATGATTCATAGTGGTCATATTGCTATTATTAAGAAAGCTGCAAAGCTTGGAAAGCTTATTGTAGGTGTATTGTCAGATAATGCAGTTGCAAGCTATAAGAGATTTCCTCTTTTACCTTATGAGGAGAGAAAAGCATTATTTGAGAATATAACAGGCGTATATAAGGTTGTAGAACAGACAGAGTTAAGCTACAAGAAGAACTTAGAAGAATATAAACCTGATTTTGTTGTACATGGAGATAATTGGCAGACAGGCTTCCAGAAGCCAATTAGAGATGAAGTAGTGGAAATACTTGCCACATATGGTGGTGAATTAGTTGAATATCCGTATTCAAAGGATGATAAATATGAAAGACTTGAAGATAGAGCAAGAGCTGAATTATCATTACCAGATGTAAGAAGAGCAAGACTTAAGAAGACAATTGCCATGAAGGGCTTGGTAACAGCTATTGAAGCTCATAGTGGTATCACAGGTCTTATTGCTGAAAAGACTGTTGTATACAATAACGGTGAAGCTCATCAGTTTGATGCTATGTGGGTATCAAGTCTTTGTGACTCAACAGCAAAGGGTAAGCCAGACATTGAACTTGTTGATATGACTTCAAGATTTAGAACAATTGACGATATTATGGAAGTTACAACTAAACCAATCATATTTGATGGTGATACTGGCGGACTTACAGAGCATTTTGTTTATACAGTTAAAACTCTTGAAAGAATGGGCGTTTCAATGGTAATCATTGAAGATAAGACAGGTCTTAAAAAGAATTCATTATTTGGTACAGAAGTTGAACAGACACAGGATTCAATTCCAAACTTCTGTGAGAAGATTAAGGCAGGTAAGAGAGCACAGAAGACAAAAGATTTTATGATTTGTGCAAGAATTGAAAGCCTTATCTTAGAAAGAGGTATGGATGATGCGTTAGAGAGAGCATTTGCTTTTGCAGGTGCAGGTGCTGATGCAATCATGATTCATAGCCGTAAGAAAGACCCTTCAGAAATCTTTGAATTTGTTGAAAAGTTCCGCGAGAAGGACCCTACAACTCCTGTTGTTGTTGTTCCAACATCATTTAACACAGTGACAGAAGAAGAGTTCAAGGAAAGAGGAGTAAATGTAGTGATTTATGCTAATCAGCTTACACGTACAGGCTTCCCTGCAATGCAGAATGCAGCAAAGACAATCCTTGAGAATCACAGAGCAAAAGAATGTGATGATATGTGTATGTCAATAAAGGATATTATTACATTAATTCCGGAAGATTATTAAGATAAAGAGTGAAATAGTATGACAGAACAGATTATATTAAGTGCAGAAAATAATTATATCAACATTGATTCGTATTTAACAGATAATGATATCAAATCAATATTTTTAGTATGTGGTAATTCCATTAACAGATTAAAGATTGGCACATATTTTGATGAGTTGGACAAACGATTAGGTATAGAGGTAGTAAGGTTTAGTGAATTTGAGCCAAATCCTTCTTATGAATCAGTAGTCGAAGGTGTAAAAGTTTTCAAGGAATCAAAGAGTGATATAATAATTGCTGTTGGTGGCGGTAGTGCCATGGATGTTGCCAAATGTATAAAGTTATATTCGAATATGGATTCAAGTGATAATTATTTGAAGCAAACAATAGTACCTAATGATATAAAGTTTGCAGCAGTACCTACAACGGCAGGAACCGGCAGTGAGGCTACCAGATATGCTGTTATATATTATAATGGTGAAAAACAATCGGTAGCTGATTATAGCTGTATACCTGAAATGGTAGTTATGGATGCAAGTACATTGGATACACTTCCTGATTATCACAGAAAAGCAACTATGATGGATGCACTTTGTCATGCTATAGAATCGTTTTGGTCTGTTAACTCTACAGAAGAAAGCAGAAGATATTCAGCAGAAGCGATTAAAATGATTAAAGACAATAAAGATGCTTATCTTGCAAATGAGGAAGCCGGAAACATAAATATGTTGAAGGCTGCCAATATTGCAGGAAAAGCAATAAACATTACCCAAACGACAGCAGGACATGCTATGTGCTATAAATTAACATCCCTTTATGGAGTGTCACATGGACATGCTGCTGCTCTTTGTGTGTCTAAGCTTTGGCCTTATATGAAGAATAATACAGATAAGTGTATTGATTCAAGAGGCGAAGCACATTTACAGAAAATATTTAAAGAAATAGACGAAATTCTTACAGTAGAAGAATTTAATAAAATGATTAGCACTATGGAATTAGAAGCTCCACAGATTAAGAGTGAAGAAGATTTTGAATTGTTGAAGACATCTGTAAATCCGGTAAGACTTAAAAACAATCCGGTAGAACTTACAGTAGATGTAATTGATGATTTATATCATAAAATTCTAGAGAAATAGGAAGAATGCATAAGCTTTTAGGAGGAAATTAAAATGCAGGCAAAAAGATTAGTAGAAATAATAGGTTCAGAGTTTTATACAGGAGTACCTGATTCACAGTTGAAGGCATTATGTGATTACCTTATGGATGAATATGGTATAGATCAGAAAAGACATATGATAGCAGCAAATGAAGGTAACTGTACAGCTCTTGCGGCAGGTTACCATCTTGCAACAGGAAAAACACCGGTTGTGTATATGCAGAATAGTGGTGAAGGTAATATCATTAACCCTGTAGCATCATTACTTAATGATAAAGTATATGCTATTCCTTGTATCTTCATTATTGGTTGGAGAGGCGAGCCGGGAATCCATGACGAGCCACAGCATATATATCAGGGAGAA
>CAYWDL010000010.1:0-20389 GCA_964457015.1 uncultured Roseburia sp.
GAACTGTTGAGATACATTATATTGATGATGGCGAGCATATGTTCTCAAAGAAGCACGATGTTTTAGCAATGGATTATTTAAGAAATTTTGCCAAGTGAGAATTTTGAAGTGTTTGGAGTGATTGGCGGAGATGTTGAGAACATCCCACTAAAAGCTAGAATCAGCGAAAAAGTGGGATGAGCAAAGGTGAGAAAACCCCACTAAAAGCTAAAATCAGCGAAAAAGTGGGATGAGCAAAGGTTAAAACATCCCACTAAAAGTCAGAATCAGCGAAAAAGTGGGATGAGCAAAGGTTGAAATATCCCACTAAAAGCCTAAATAAGTGAAATAGTGGGATGAATAAAGATAAAAACATCCCACTAAATAACAAAATGATTGAAATAGTGGGTATGGAAGTGCTACCTTGTTTTAAGATGTGGATATAAGATTTTGTTGTGATGTTTAATAAAGGCTTTAATTTATGATTATGGAGCAGAGAGGAACATAAATAATGAAACTTTAAACCTAAAGATTTCAGAACAGCAAGAACATTTTGTGTCATCGACGGCTTATTCGTTAGCTCAAGCGTATATCTATAAAGAAACAGCATTTCCTTTTGCAATATATGTAGATGACACGTTGGTAGGTTTTATAATGTTGGGATATTATGAGGAACGAAATCAATATACATTGTGGAAGTTTTTAATAGATAAACGATATCAAAACAATGGTTACGGCAAAGAGGCATTGAAGCTGGGAATTACATATTTGAAGGATAGATTGAAATATAATGCTGAAAGACGGATACGAAGAACATATATGAAAGTGAAAGATTGTCCCTTAGGGCAATCTTTTTTTGACTAAAGAGCGCGGTGAATGAACATGGGTTATGATGCAATGCTTTAAATAAATCTTAAAAAAATGAAATATTTCTAATTGCTATTGTGTTAGTATATATGAAAGGTATTATTTATACCTGCTAATTTTGGTACCAAAACAAAAAAAGGAGTGTTTACATAAAATGGATATGGAACGTTGGATAAATCAATATAGTGATTATTTACTACGTTTATGTGTGTTATATCTACGAGACAGAGCTTTAGCTGAAGATGCATTACAAGATACATACATTCGCGCATGGGAGCATCAGGATTCATTTGAAGAGGGGACAAATGAAAAGGCGTGGCTGGTTAGAATTGCAGTTAATGTATGTAAGAATATGTTGAGAAGCCCATGGAATAGATGGGTTGAGGCTGAAAATTTTGAGGAACTTGTAGGTGTAAGTCGAAATGAATATGAACAAGTTAATAAGCAAATTGATGTGATGAATGCAGTACTCAAGTTAAAGGAAAAGTATCGTATAGTAATTCTTTTGTATTATTATGAAGAATTATCTGTAAAAGAAATTTCAGATATTATTGATGAGAAAGAGTCAACAGTATTGACTAGGCTAAAACGTGCAAGAGAAAAACTAGGTGATTTGTTGAGTGCATTTGGAAAGGAGTAATAAGGTTATGAGTAATAAAAATATTGAAGTATTAATGAAAAATGTTGTGGCTAGTGATGAATTAAAAGAGAAGCTTCGTCAGCAGACCATTGAAAAAGGTAATGTTCTTAAATATAGAAAAACTAGCTTTAAAAAGGTGGTCTTAGTAGCGTGTATGTGTGTGGTAATGCTTACTATGACGATTGTGACTGTAGCAAATGTAGATAAAATAGAAGATTATTTTGCAAAGATTCTTGGATTTGATGAAAAGGAATATCAGGATTTAGTTGAGGATGGTTTTGTTCAGTATCATGACATAGTATCTGAAACAAAACAGGGAGTCACAATTACAATAAAAGAAACCATTGCAGATAAAAGCAAATTAATGATATTGTACTGTGTTAAGTATGAGGATGGGGGGAAATCAGATGATGAAGTTTATTACTTTGATGAAATAAAGATAGACGGAATAATGCCAAGTGGGACAAGAAAAACATATATTGGAGGAGGAAACGAAGCAGAAGGAGAGTATTGGTATGCAATAAATATTGACTGTGAAGACAATGTGATTATTGACGGTCAAAGTATAGAATTGACTTTTGCAAATTTAATGAGTTGTTCCACAAAATTTGATAAAAAACAATTGTACAAGATAGGTGATGATGGAATCGTTACAATTGATGGAGAGGATTTTGCATTTTACAAATTAGATGCGAATGACGAGGAGCTTGGTGAGTTGATTGCAGAACCAGGTACACTTACATTTATGTATGATGAACAAGGCAGACAATATGTACTTAGACCTGTTACAGAAGAACAAAATCAATGTCCGGCAGGTAATGTTAATCTAATAATAACAGAATCTGGAGAAAAATATGTCAAAGTAGAAGATAAAACAGAGGAAATTGTTGTAGAAGATATATGGAGCGTGCAATTGAACGTTAAGGCTAATGAAAGCATTACGTATATTCCGGTAAATGATACCGTGGATGCTAATGGATACAGATATTTTATGGATAAAGTATGCATTACTCCTTTTTCATTGCAAGTTATTTTTTCTGAAACAGCAGAAATTATAGATGAACAATATGTGCTTGATAATATGAATATGGACACATATACTGAAATGATGAAGAAGTATGAGGATATAAAGAAGGAAAATAAGGAACTTTATTATTCGGTATTTGATTATGAGTATTTTCCATTAGACATTAGGCTTGTTATGAAGGATGGCACTGAATATAAGATGTCAGACATGAAGTATGCGATAGGTAATGGAGGAGAATGGTATAGAATGAATGAGCGTATTGAAATGGAAAATGTTGAAATGGTTATAATTGAGGGAAAAGAGTATTTATTGACAGAATAGATGATAATCTCCTGCACAAAAAGTGCAAAATGCTTTGGAGTAAATTAAATTATATGCAAACAACACATATTATGATATAATCTAAAGCATATTGCAGAATCGTGTAGGAGGTAGAGGGATGCAAAAATTACTTGAAGGAATGCAGAGTTTATTTGAAACAAATGCAAAAACTGAATTAAGAATTCAGGAAAATAGATACAGAAATGTTAATTTTAACTGTGGTAATCTTACATATAATAACCGTTCAGAAGTATCAGGTGTATATGCCAGAGTGTGTAAAGACGGTATGTACGGCTCAGCGTCAGCTTCGGAATGCTCAGAAGAAAAGATTAAGGCGGTGTTGAAAGCAGCGTCAGATAATGCGTTATTTATGAGCAGACATGCTAAAAGAACTGATTATAAGTCTATAGTTGTTCCTAGTGGAAATATTGCGCTTAACAGACCTATTATTGATACAGAACAAAAGAGGATTATAGAAGTATGTAAAATGGTTGATGAATATATCGTTAAGCATTATCCGGATTTGAAGAGCAGATATGTAGGCTATAACGAGCAAAGTATGGAGAAGGAGCTTCTTGTATCAGAAGGAAAGTCAGGCCATACTACAATGCCAAGATGTAGTATTTATTTTGGGTTTACGGTAGAAGCTGGTGACGGAACTCCTGTTGAGCTTGGCGATTATGTGGGAGGATATGGTTGCTTTGACGATTACTTCACGAAGCTTGATGAGATTTACAACAAGATTGATGAGTTATACATAAAGGTTATGGCAAAAAGAGAAGGTGTGCGCCCGGAGGCGGGATATAAGACAGTTATTCTTGGTAAGACTTTGGCAGGAATGCTTTCACATGAGGCGGTCGGTCATACAGTAGAAGCTGATCTTGTGAAAAATGGTTCTGTAGCCGGCCCTAATTTGGGAAATATGGTGGCATCTGAAAAGGTAACATTGGTGGACTTTGCAAACACGATTGATGGAAAACAGGCGCCGCTTCCTGTATATCTTGATGATGAAGGCGTGGAAGCCAAGGATGCTGTTCTTATAAAGGACGGCAGATTAGTTGGATATATGAACAACAAGGAAATGGCAGCTTACTATGGTATGGAGCCTACTGGAAGTGCCAGAGGCTGGGAGTATAACAACGAGCCTATAATACGAATGAGAAATACGACTATTTTGCCTGGCAATGATACACTTGAAGATATGATTGCTTCGATTGATGATGGTTATTATTTCTTGGATACTAACAATGGTCAGGCCGACCTTACAGGTGAGTTTATGTTTGGCGTAACATTTGGCTATGAGATTAAGAATGGTAAGTTGGGTAGAGCTCTTTTAGATACAACTGTTTCAGGGGTTGCATTTGATATGTTAAAAACTGTAGATATGATATCTGATAAGGTAACATGGGGCGCAGTGGGCACTTGTGGAAAGGGTCAGCCGATGGCGGTGGCTATGGGTGGGCCGGAGCTTAGATGTAAAATTATGATAGGAGGAAATTAATTATGGTAAAAGAAAAATTAATAGAGCTTGCAGATTTTACAATTGAGGAAATCCTAAGAAGTGGTGCTGATGAAGGTCAGGTGTTTGTAACCGAAAGTGAAACTACAGAATTTTCATTAAAAAATGGTGAATGGAATATTTGTTCAACGGATTTTCATAATGACATCAATGTTAGAGTATTTAAGGATAAGAAGAAAGGCGATCATTATGTAAATAAAGCAGATTCACTGATTGCTAAAGAAGCTGTGGCAACTGCATTAAGTGCTACAGAAGCTGCTGAAAATGATGATGCCAATAAAGTTGCACCAAATCAAGGACTTGTTGAGGGTGTAAAAGGAGTGTTGGAGCCTGATTTTGACAAATTATTTGAGCGCGCAAAAGAATTGAAGGAAACAGTAGAAGCTGAGTATCCTCTTATATCAATAAGTGGCATTGATGCAAGCTTTAATAAGAGAGATATGGTGTACAGAAATACAAATGGAACCGTATGCAAGGAACAGGCTGGTTCTTATTACATAGGTATGGGATTCGCTGGCAAGGATGGCGATAAGATTACATCTATGAATGGATGTGGAATAACAGTAGCTAATCTTGATACACCTGTTATAGAGTGCGGTGATTTTAGATCTACACTTGCACTTATGCAAAAGCAGTTAGAAGCTAAAGCTATGGAAGGCAAGTTTACAGGGACTGTGCTTATGAATACAGGTGCAGTACAACAGTTTGTAAATTATATGAAAGCCATCGGAGCATCAAATAATATACTTGATGGAACAAGCGTGTGGATAGATAAAATGGATAAGCAGGTTACAAGTGAAAAGTTATCCATAAGAATGGATCCATGTGATGAGAGAGTTGTGCGAGGTGAGACACTTTCATTTGATGGTTTTAAATCAGAAGGCTATGATTTCATAAAAAATGGTGTCCTTAAGAATTTTGTAATCAATTATTATACTTCTGAAAAGACAGGGTATAAGATGGCCGCAAACGGAGGAAATAATATTATTATGGAGCCTGGTGATACTCCATATGAAGATATGATTAAAAATATCGAAAAAGGTATTATAGTTGAGAGCTTTTCAGGTGGATATCCTGCAATAAACGGTGACTTTTCAGGGGTTGCCAAGAACAGCTTCTTAATTGAAAATGGTAAGGTAACAGGCGCCATAACTGAAACTATGATTAGTGGAAATCTTTTTGATATGTTTAATAATATCAGGGATATTTCTAAAGAATCATTATCTTTTGGTTATGAAGTTTTGTCATATATATCATTTGATGGTGTACTTATATCGGGTAAATAAGGTATTTGGAGAAAACAATGAATTATAAGTTCTATATCAATTAACCCACTATTTTTGCATCTGTTCTTGTATAAACGGACAAAAAATAAAAGATAATATATTACGGTTTTTAAAAATGATATAGGCAAGAAAGCGTTGCATTAAGTACTTTCCTATTTATATGATATCATTTGTGAAAAAAGAGGAAATAAAGCAAGATATGATATACAAACCGGATTTAAGTGTGTTGATGTAAAAGGTGTCGACATAATATAGATAACATAAAGTAGTACAGTATTAATCATAAGTAAGGAGAAAACCACTAATATGAAAATAGGAGTTTTAGGAACGGGAAAAATTGTAGCAAAGGTTACAGAGACATTGGCGAGGCTTGAGCATACAGAGTGTTATGCAATAGCTTCACGAACATTAGAAAGAGCAGAAGAGGCAGCTAAAGAATATGGCTATGAAAAAGCTTATGGAAGCTATAAAGAGCTTGTAGAAGATCCGGAGATAGAGTTGGTTTACATTGCAACCCCACATTCTCGTCACTATGAAGATATGAAGCTGTGTATTGAGCATAAGAAACCTGTGTTGTGCGAAAAATCATTTACTATAGATAGTGTGCAGGCGAAAGAAATAAAAGAAATGGCCAAAAGAGAAGGTGTCTTTGTGGCAGAGGCAATATGGACCAGATATATGCCTTCAAGAAATATTATTCAGGAAATGTTGGATAGTGGAATTATAGGTAATATATCTACCTTGACAGCTAATTTAAGCTATAAGATAGATCAAAATTACAGAATTGTTGCACCAGAGTTGGCAGGAGGAGCGCTTTTAGATGTGGGTGTGTATGGTATTAATTTTTCAATTATGCATTTTGGAACTGAAATTGAGCGAATTGAATCCTCTGTACAGTTTACGGACACTGGCGTAGATGGGATGGAAAGTATTACGTTGTTCTATAAGGATGGTCGTATGGCGGTTCTTACCCATGGTATATATGCAAGATCAGACCGAAAAGGTATCTTCTACGGCGATAAGGGCTATATGGTGGTGGAGAATATTAATAATCCTCAGTCTGTATCAGTATATGATTTACAAGATAATTTGATTAAGCGTATCAATGTGCCAGAGCAGATAAGTGGTTATGAATATCAGTTTATAGAATGCATAGAAAAGATTAAGGATAAGCAGCTTGAAAGCGACTCAATGCCATTATCAGATACCATTTTTGTTATGGAGGTAATGGATAGTATCCGTAAGCAGTGGGGATTAGTATATCCGAAGGATAAGTCCGAATATACATTTTGACCAAAATATGATTAATCAACAAGCTTTTGTCTAAGCTCGTAGTCCTTATCTTCGTCAATGATTTGAATCATAACGTCAGCAAACAAAGGGTCAAACTGCGTACCCTTTCCTTTTGCAATCTCTTCGCGAACCTTGGCTTGTGTAAAAGGTTCGCGATAACTTCTTTTAGAAGTCATCGCATCATATGAATCTGCAATGGCTATAATACGCGCGTAATCAGGGATATCCTCCCCGCTTTTGCCGTCAGGATAGCCAGTGCCATCATATTTTTCATGATGCCACCTTGCGCCGTACTGTATGTTTTCAACCTCGGTCATGGATGTTAAAATTTCAAATCCAATACAAGGGTGACTTTTTATTATTTCAAATTCTTCATCAGAAAGCGCGCCTGGTTTGTTGATAATATCATCTCGGATACCGATTTTACCGATATCGTGGAGCAATCCCATAAAATATATATCGTTTTGAGTACGTTCATCCATTCCAAGTCTTTCTGCAAGCATACGTGAATAGGTTGCAACACGGGAAGAGTGACCATTGGTATACTTGTCCTTGGCATCGATTGTATGTGCTAATGTCAACATTGCCTGATAGGTCAATGCTTCCACTTTTAAACTTTTTTCTGTCACTTCCTGCTTTAAATTCCTATTTTCTTTTTCGTTTCTAATTGCATCCAAAATGGTCGATATTGTGGCCATAATAAGCAAAAATATAACGCCTACACATATGATATTTCCGTTAATTATAGTTTTGGTGCTAAGAGAATTTATGCACTGAAGGCAGGCAGTAGCGGCCAAACCCATAAAGCCGTAGGCAATCAGTTTATAATTCTTTAAGTGACCGCCCTTCCAGTCCAAAATAATGGTCACAACAAGGGTAATGGTCAATATTGCATAAATAGAAATACTTGTATACTGCAATTCGCCATATTCACATATACTGGTTGTCAAAAGTATGGTACACACAATGCAGTTTATTGTGCTTATCCAGGCAATTGGAACATATGCTTTGATGTATCTGTCCTCTTGAAGCCTATTAATGAAGATTGTAATAGGTAAAGGAACAAGAACTAAGCTGAAATTTGCCATATTTCCCGCTAACGAAATGTTGCTGAAAAATAACTGTCTCAAAGGCGACTGAAATATAAGCCATAAAGATAGTAAAAAAACACTCCAGCCTAAATATTGCAAATTCACATCTTTTTTGTACCTTATATGCATAAGAAGACTAACAATAATAGTTATTACTGAAAGCAATAACATAATGAATGCACTAACCAATCCAAATGCATATTCTTTTATCAGTTCGTACCAAATACCAAACATTTCACCATAATAAACGTCACGCATTACTCCAACATAAGACGAGTCGGTTTTAAAGTGCACGGATAATTCTTTGCCGGAGTCCTCACTTGTGAGAGGCACAAAAAGATACACACTGATACTGCTCTTGCCGAAGGCTCTGCTATCCTCTGTGGAATAGTTTTCCCTGACTTTACCATCAATAAGAATAGTCATATCCTGCTTGGAAGTACGAAAACCTAAAACAGCTTCCTCGTAAACGTCATCCGGAAGGGTTGTGGTTATAACAAGCTCTTCGTTTTTTTCTGCATCAATATCGCAAGGCAATTCAATAGGAATAGTGCTTCCGTCATTTAAAACCTGATACCAGTCTGTATCCAGATATTCGCACCTGGTTCCAACGGTAAACATCTCGCTAGGAAGAGCCTTTCTATAATATGAAAAGAATATGAATACGCTTACAAGAAAGATTATAAAAATATATCTAATAATTATTTTACTGCGATGTAAAATCATATACATTCAACCTTTCAATTAATCATAAATAACACATACATTAATATGGAAATATTATAACAAAAAATGGTGAAATAATAAAGTATTAATTTGGTCAGTTTGGTATATAGAATTTCAAATAAAATTGACGTTTGAATAAATAAGGTTTAATATATTAGGTATACGAGTGTACTAGGAGGATTTTTACAACTACAGGAAAACGAGGCATATCACATGGTGATATGATTGATTTGAATAGAGAGTCTATTAAGGGCTTTGATATTAGAGAGTATTATGTGGCCCAGACCAGTGGGTTGAAGGATAAAGGTTTTAGTGAAAGGTTGGTGTGGCAAATGAAGCTTCTTCATTTGGGTGATTTGCATATAGGAAAATCACTTGGTGAATATAATTTAATTGAGGATCAAAAATATATATTAAAGCAGATTTTTGATATCATTACGGAACATTCAGTTGATGCAGTACTTATAGCAGGCGATGTGTATGACAAGGCTATTCCCAGTGAAGAGGCTGTGGCATTATTTGATTATTTTCTCTGTAAATTATCGTCTATGAATGTCAAAACATTTGTAATTAGTGGCAATCATGACTCCGATGAGAGGTTGAATTTTGGTAGTAGTCTGTTTGAAGCAAATGGACTTTATATTGCTTCAAAATATAATGGAAATCTTTATAAAAAAGAGCTTGAAGATGAGTATGGAAGGATGAATGTGTATTTACTTCCTTTTGTGAAGGCATCCCAAGTAAGGCATTTTTATCCTGATGAGGAGATAGATACTTACGATAAGGCTGTTAAGGTTATTGTAAATAAGGCTGAAATAAATGAAAATGAGAGAAATGTTCTTGTGGCCCATCAGTTTGTGGCCGGAGGTGGTGAAGAGCCACAGCTGGGCGGCTCTGAAAATGTATCAGTACAGAATGTTGGACTTGTTGAGAGAATAGGAACAGATTGCTTTGACAAGTTTGATTACGTTGCCTTGGGACATATTCATTCGCCACAGAGAATTGGCAGGGATGAGATTCGATATTCGGGTTCACCTCTTAAGTATTCATTAAGTGAGGTCAATAACAATAAGTCTGTACCGATTGTTACGGTTGGTAAGAAAGGCGAAGTGAATATTGAACTTATACCGTTAAAGCCTTTTAGAAATATGCGCCATTTAAAAGGAAAGCTGGAGCAGCTGTTACATCAGGATAATATAGAGGATACCAATGATTTTATATATGTTACCTTGACGGATGAAGCTCCTATTAATGATGTTATGGGGATTTTTCAGCAATATTATCCGAATACTATAAAGATAGATTACGACAATGCCCATACAAAAGCCATTGAGCAGGTGGATATATCAAGAATTATGGAAAAGAAATCCTTTGGAGAATTCATTTCGGATTTTTATCAGTATATTTATGGATGTGATATTAGTGAAGAAGAGATGAAGGTGATGAATGAGGTGGCAAGAGAGGCAGGTGTGGCAGATGAAACCAATTAAGTTGATAATAAGCGCATTTGGTCCATATGCGGACACTATGCCAGAGATTGATTTTGAACAGTTTGAGGGTAAAGGCTTATTCTTGATATCAGGAGATACCGGTGCTGGAAAAACAACATTGTTTGACGCAATATGTTTTGCACTATATGGTGAAACAAGTGGCACATATCGTAACACAACCAATCTTCGCAGTGAATATGCAAAGGATGGTGTTGAAAGCTATGTTGATTTCTTCTTTTCACATCAAGGCAGGAATTATCATATTTATAGGCAACCATCGTATTCAAGAAAGAAGCTTAAAGGCGATGGTGTAACTGTGGAAAAGGAAAAGGCTGTTTTATATTGTGATAATGAAGTGCCTATGGAGGGAGTCAATGCCGTGAATCAGGCTGTGAAGGAGCTGTTACGAATAGATGCAAAGCAATTTAAACAGATAGCTATGATTGCACAGGGTGAATTCTGGCAGCTTTTAAATGCAAAGACAGAGGTAAGAACAGAGATTCTTAGAACCATTTTTATGACAGATGGTTATAAAAGTATTGAATATAAGCTTAAAGATAGGGCCGACGCAAGCTATAAAGCCAGACTGAATACTGAAAGCAGCGTTGTTCAATATTTTTGTGATGCAATTGCTTCGGATGAAAACAAGCATGCCTGTGAACTGAGGTTATTACAGGAAAAGGCCGCAAACAGCAAAAGTGCATGGAATATAGATGAATTAACAGAGGTTTTGGACAAGGTTATAGAAGAGGATAAGCATATAGCTTTGGCTAAAGAAACTCAGTTAATGGACGAAGAAAAACAGCTTAAAGAAAAAAATGCTGTTTTATTGACTGCCAAAACAAATAATGATTTTATAGATAGATATGAAAAACTGCTTGCAGAAAAGGAAATCCTTGACAGCCGTAAGGAAGAGATTAAGCAAATGTCAGGCAGACTGGTTATGTGGAAAGCCGCAACAAGAGAGGTGAATCCTGTTTATTCAGCGTGGATTGCAAAAAAGCAGGAAGCAGAAGCAACTGAACAGCAGGTTATAAAGAAGCAGAAAGAATTAAAGTCAGCAGAGGAACGTGTGGTAACGGCTAACGATGTCTTGAAAAGCTGCGTGTCAAATGAAGGTACGGCAGAGGGATTAAAAAAGCAGATTAATAAAATAAACGAGGATAAGGAAAAGTATCGGCAGAGAGATGAGTTGGGAAAAGAGGTAAAAGCCTTAACTGAAGAAGCTGTTGCTCTCCAATTAACTGAAAAAGAGTTGACCAAAGAGGAACAAAAGTTAGCTGAAAAAATATCATCTAACGAGGCTATAATAAATGATTTGCAAGGTAAGCCTGAGGAATTAATCAGATTACAGAATATTTCAGATAAGCAAAAAGGTCTGGAAGAAGCTATAAAGGATATCATTGAGAAAAAGCTTCCTATGCATACTGAAGAGGGTGTGAAGCTATCAGAAAAGCAACAGGATTTTGCTAAAAAGCAGGCTGAGTACAATGAAGCTTCTTTAAAGAAAATGGAGGCTGAAAAGATACTTGAAAATTGCCGTGCAGGCATCCTGGCTCAGGGCCTGCAGCAGGGAGACAAGTGTCCGGTATGCGGTTCCCTACATCATCCAGAGCTGGCAACATTGCCACAGGATTCGGTTTCAGAGGATGAGTTCAATGCATTGCAGGATAAGGAAAATGAAGCCAAGACATTAAAGGACCAGGCCCTTATTGAGACTGAAAGGTATAGAACTGCTTTTGAGGCTCACGAGGACCAGCTTCGAGTTGATATGCTGGATTGCCTGAAAAATGAAGGTTCTAGCACATATTCAATTGATGAGTTGGCCGATTTGATAAAGAATGCTTATACTAAATTAAGCGATGAAATGTCAGAAACTACAAGACATATATTTGCTACAACAAAAGAATGTGAGGCTCTTAAAGTAGCACAGGAAGCATTAAGTATTGCAAGGGGTAAAGAAACCTTAAGCTTCAATGAGAAGAAGGAAAAGTATATTAACCGCAAGCAAAATAACGAAAAAGCATTGGCGGAGAAGAATGCGTTGTTTAGCAGCCTTGCGCAGCTGGAATATGCAGACTGGGTGGAAGCTTCTTCAAAGTGTAAGGACCTTGAGCTTGAAGTGAAGAACATTTTAGATGCTATTGAAAATGCCAGAACAGAAGTAAAAGCAGCCGAGAAGAATGAGGCTGAAATTAAATCTGTTATCGAAACATTAACAAATGCTATGAAAAAGCAGTTCGATGAAGAATTGAAGCTTAATAAAGAGTTTTCTTATATTATCGAGGAAAAGAACATTAGGAATTTTGAGACCTTTAAAGAATCTATTGTTACAGAGGAAGTCATCGGAGAATGTGATGATGAAATAAGCCGTTACAATCAGGATGTTCATACAAACGAGGCGCAGCTTAATCAGGCTACAGAAGATGCCAAGGATAGGCAAAAGATTGATATTGCAGGGCTTCAGGCTGAGGTTAATGTTCAGACTGAAAAGGTTGAAAGCATCCGTAAATGCCTTAATGAAATAAGCTACAGAATTCAAACAAATGCTGATAAGTTAACAAATATTTTGTCACAGCGTAATGATTTGGAGAAATACCGCAAGGAAAATACGGTTTGCAGGAGATTGTATGATTTGGTGAAGGGTCAGACTGGAAAAGGCAAGATAACTCTTGAACAATATATTCAGGCTGCCGGATTTGACAATATTATAATGGCCGCAAACAGAAGACTTTTGCCTATGAGTGAAGGTCAGTATGAGCTTTACAGACAGGAAAGCTCACTTGGAAAGCAGAGCAATACATTTCTGGATTTGGAAGTACTTGATAATTTCACAGGTCACAGAAGACCGGTTGGTAATCTGTCAGGTGGTGAAAGCTTTAAGGCTTCATTGAGTCTTGCCTTGGGACTTTCTGATACTGTTTCAACCAACCTTGGTGGAATTCAGATGGATGCATTGTTTATTGATGAAGGCTTTGGTACCCTTGACCGTAAGTCTATCGAAAATGCAATGGGTATATTAGTCAACTTATCAGGAACGAACAAGCTGGTGGGAATCATCAGTCATCGTGAAGAATTGATGGAAAACATTCCGCAGCAGATAAAGATAAAGAAAACCAAGGATGGCAGCACCATTGCGGTTGATAATGGGCTGTAAATGACGTTGATGTGCAATATTGGCATTTGCGGAGGTATGAGATAAAAGATTTAGTTTGGAGGAATTTTATGCAGACAGAAAAATACATCATCTCTCTTGACCAGGGAACAACCTCGTCAAGAGCAGTAATATTTGATAGTAACTCTAATATAAAAGAGGTTGTGCAAAAAGAGTTTAAGCAGATATATCCACAGCCAGGCTGGGTTGAGCATGACCCGATGGACATATATGCATCGCAATATTCGGTATTGATTGAGGCGGTGGCAAAAAGTGGAATTAGACCGGAACAGATTGCAGCCATCGGTATAACAAATCAGCGTGAAACTACAATTGTATGGGATAAAAATACTGGTAAGCCAATATACAACGGGATTGTGTGGCAGTGCCGCAGAACAGCAGACATTATAGAGCAGGTGCGGCAGGATGGTTTGGCAGATTATATCAAGGAAACTACCGGATTGATAATAGATGCGTACTTTTCGGCAACCAAGATAAAATGGATACTGGACAATGTGGAGGGCGCAAGAGAATTGGCAGATAAGGGAGATTTGTTGTTTGGTACCGTGGATACATGGCTTATATGGAAGTTGACAAATGGCAAGGTATTTGCAACAGATTATACAAATGCATCAAGAACAATGCTGTACAATATCAAGGAGCTTAAATGGGATGAGAAATTATGCCAGTATTTTGGTATCCCTATGTCAATGTTACCTGAGGTAAGGAGTTCTTCTGCTGATTTTGGAAGTGTATCAATATTGGGACAAGATGTGAAAATAGCAGGGGTAGCCGGCGACCAGCAGGCAGCATTATTCGGTCAGACCTGCTTTGAGCAGGGAGATGTGAAGAATACATATGGTACAGGATGCTTCTTGCTTATGAATACAGGTGAGAAATT
This sequence comes from uncultured Roseburia sp., assembly GCA_964457015.1. Classification (GTDB taxonomy): domain Bacteria; phylum Bacillota; class Clostridia; order Lachnospirales; family Lachnospiraceae; genus SVEL01. The sequence goes on from CAYWDL010000010.1 coordinate 14,295, forward strand.
TATTTCCTCAAACAATGGATTACTCACAACAATTGCAGCAGGAACAAGTGATAAGGTTCAGTATGCATTGGAAGGCTCAGTGTTTGTTGCAGGAGCGTTAATTCAGTGGCTTAGGGATGAAATGCGTTTTATTGTGGATGCAGCTGATTCGGAATATTTTGCAAATAAGGTTCAAGATAATAATGGTGTTTACGTTGTGCCTGCATTTACGGGACTTGGTGCACCTTATTGGGATATGTATGCCAGAGGAACGATATTTGGATTGACTCGTGGTGCCAACAGAAATCACATAATCAGAGCTTCATTGGAGGCTATTGCGTATCAGACAATGGATGTTATCGAAGCTATGAAGCAGGATACTGGTTTGGAAATAAATAGCCTGAAGGTTGATGGCGGAGCTTCAAAGAATAACTTCTTAATGCAGTTTCAGGCAGACATTATCAATGCAAATGTACAGAGAGCCAAGATTATGGAAACAACAGCGCTTGGAGCTGCGTACCTGGCAGGCTTATATGTCGGTGTTTGGTCGTCTTTGGATGATATTAAGAATAGTTGGGATAAGGAAATTGAATATATTCCTGCTATGAATGAAAATATAAAGAATAAGTACATAAGTAAATGGCACAAGGCAGTAAGTATGTGTCAGGGATGGGAACGAGAATAGTGTGAAAAATAATTTAAATTGTGATATAATGAAAAGGAAGTTAAAAAAAGGAGAAGAAACAATGCGTAAAAAAATTTTATTAATGCTCTTAGCAGCATGTATGTTGACTGGTTGTAGTGGGAATGAGTCGGCAAACACAGAAAAAGAAACAACAACAGAAGCCTCAAAGGATACTGAAAATGAGACAACTAAGAAGCCTGCGCAGGAAAAAATTGATTTGTCTACCATTGAGGCAGGTATCAGCGATGACTTTATGTATGGAGTTGACGTATCTACACTTATAGCTCAGGAAAATAGCGGTGTAAAGTATTATAATGAAGCTGGTGAAGAAGAGGATTTACTTGCAATATTAGCTGATAATGGAGTTAATATGGTGAGAGTTCGTGTGTGGAATGATCCATATGACGAAAATGGAAATGGCTATGGCGGTGGTAACTGTGATACTGAAAATGCTATTGCAATCGGTAAGCGTGCAACTGAGAATAATATGAGTTGTATGATTGACTATCATTTTTCAGACTTTTGGGCAGACCCTTCTAAACAGATGTGTCCAAAGGCTTGGGAAGGTATGACTCTTAACGAAAAAACAGATGCTTTATATCAGTATACAAAGGATTCGTTGAAGCAGATTCTCGATGCGGGAGTTAATGTAAAGATGGTTCAGCTTGGTAATGAGATTACATCAGGTATGTCCGGAGAAACTAATTGGACAAGTATTTCGGCACTCTTGAACAGCGGAAGTAAAGCAGTTCGTGAAATTGAGGAAGAATACGATACAGACATTGAGATAGTTCTTCATTTTACAAATCCTGAGAAGGGTAAATACATAACTTATGCTAACAATTTGAAAAATAATAATGTTGATTATGATATTTTTGCTTCATCATATTATCCGTTTTGGCATGGAACTTATGAAAACTTAGAAAAAGTATTGGGACAGATTGTTGAAAACTTTGGTAAAAAGGTTATGGTAGCAGAGATTTCTTATGCGTATACAATGGAGGATGGAGATGGACATCAGAACTCTATTTACGAGGGCGCATGGGGTGACTTTACATATGAAATATCTGAGGAAAGTCAGATACAGGTTGTAAAGGATTGTGTGGAGACACTTTCTACATTTGGTGAATACGCTGTGGGTGTATGCTATTGGGAGCCGGCATGGATTCCTGTTCCGGTAGAGGATGGTCAGGAACGTTCTGATATTTGGGAAAAGTATGGCTCTGGTTGGGCTTCAAGCTTTGCAGGCGCATATGATGCAAATGATGCAGGTCAGTATTATGGTGGTTCTGCATGGGATAATCAGGCGTGGTTTGATGCTGAAGGTAAGCCTTTGTCATCACTTAATACCTATGAACAGATAAAGGAAGAATTAAGTGAATAAATGATTTTGAGGTAAGTCATGTTGCTGGCTTACCTCTTTACTTTTTTGCGATAACGTGCTATTATTTTCATATATTTTTTTAAAATAATACATATACAGGAGGATATAGTTATGGCTTTTTGCCCAAATTGTGGAAAAGAAGTAAAGGATGGTGAGGTATGCTCTTGCCAGACAGCAAATCAGTCAGCTAAGGCTAAGGTAGCATCAAATATTGATGTAAATGCAATGGCAACAGGATTTGTAGCAACAGTGAAGGAAATAATAGCAAACCCAAGCGAAGGTGCTAAGAAGTTTGTTGATGGTGTTAACTGGATTATCATTGCAATTTTAACAGCTGTTTATGCGTTGATTAATATGGTTACAGGTGTTATTAATAAGATAGTTGCAAATTTTGAGGCTAATAAAGAACGAAAAGAGTTTTATGAAGAAATAGCAGATAAATTAGATATGGATTTGGATGATTATGTGGATGAATATGATGTGGACTTAGATGCAACCATTTATGAATTTCCTGACATAATTAAGGGTGCAATCTCTAGTGTACTTAGTGTAGCAGCTGGTATTGCAATTACAGCATTGGTTATCTTCTTTGCTGTTAAGCTTATTAATAAGATTAACATGACATGGAAGCAGGCATTTGCAATTGCGACAATTGATTTGTTAATCTATCTTCCAGTTAGAGTTGTTGTTGAAGTATTGGGAATACTTCCTGATTTCAGATTATTATCATGGATTATTAGCGCACTCTGGGCTTTAACATGGGGCGGAACAGTTCTTGAGTTCCTTGGACTTAGAAGCGTATGCGGTGATACAAAAAAAGCAGTATATGCAGGTGTTCCTGCAATGGTTGCAATTAGTTTTATCGGATCAATAGTTAATCTGATTATTGGTATGATTTTTTAATTAGTTATTGAATGTACATACATAATGCACGGCAAATCAGCCGTGCATTTTTTTAGACAAAATAGTAATATTAAATGTATATTTGACATATATGCGACAGCATATTGTCAAAGAGTTGTCATTACATATATTACAGTACAGACATAAATCAATGGAGGTACTGAAATATGAAAAAAGAAGAGATATTAAAATACACAGGAAAAATATACGAAGAAGCAGAGAACGAGGTTTTAGATGCGATGGTTAGAATGGAGATGATTGCAGATAATGTTCTTTATGAAGGTCTTTTGTGGCTGGATGTGATGAGAGAAGAATGGCAGGAGGATGAGTTTGCCGCTAAAGACATATTACTGAATGGAATGGAGTGGGTTGCAGACGGCATGGAAACTGAACAATTGAAGGAATGTATGGAGAATCTAGTTGATGCGGAGGAGGATATCAAGGAAAAGGTATTTGGATTTCTTTATATGACAATGCTGCTATGCATACGGGAAGCCGAACCTGGAACAGCCTATCTTAGAAGAAGATATATGGCAACATTATTTCCATCGAAATATTATAACAAATTGTGTAATGTCATGGATGAGTATGCAATTAATAAAAGAGAGGAAAGAAGAATTAAAAATGGAATCAATATACTAAATATTCATTATGAAATTGACAGAAGAATGTTCATTATGGACGAAGACTTGGAGTGTCGCAAGACATTTGGGGAATTGGAAGAAAGACTGAAGAGTATAGAGGATGAAGTATTCAAAAAAATATATACGAAAATATCCAGAGAGGATTGGATTACAATGTTACTTGTAGGTGATGATGAGTTACATAAAAAAATGGAATTAACAATGACTGATAAATTCAAGGAGGGATTAAAATACGAGCAAAAGTATGGAATGTATATAAAGTATGAGCAGATAAAAAATTCAATGTCAAACTGGTACAAAAGACTGGAAGCTTTAGAGGGAGGAAATGTTAATGAATAGAGAAAAAATAATGCAGAATGGAATTGAATATTATGAATCAAAGGATAGTGATATTTTAAAGCAGGTTAGTAATATTGCGTATTTGTGTGAAGGAATTATTTGGGAGAGAGATAAGAAGGAAACTTTTGAGAAACGTGTCGATGAGCTTAAATACAATGATTATACGGGGCAAAAATATCTAGAGCAGGTTACAAAATGGTACGTGAAAGGATGGATGAAGGATACGGAGCTTATGTGGCGTATGGAAACTATGGTTGAAGTGGAGGATGATAAATATAAGCAGTTTATATATTTGCTTTATTATGAGGCGATAAAGTATTTTATGAAGAATGAGCATACAGGAGGGATTGAAGAACATATAAGCTGTATGTTTAAGGATGATTATGCTACAAAGGTTTGCAGACATATGGAAGAGACTATGGAAGTGCAGAAGATTAAGCGAGAAAAAAGGAATAAGGTGTGTTTGATGAAGCTGCATTACCGTTATGATGATACCAGAATTGTGGATATCGAGAATGGGTTTTGTAATATGGTGGCGGACGATATAAAACTGCTTATTAACAAAATACCAGTTCGAAATCTAATAACATTTATGATTATTAGCAACAATGAATGCAGAGACATTATTTATGAAAATATGGATGAAAGCATGACAAAGGAAATCGAGGATTTTAAGGGCTATAGCTTTTATCTTAAGAAGGAACAAATTGTTGAAACATTGGATATGTTTATGGTACAATTAGAAAAGCTTAATTCGTGAATTTAAGTGAATAGATGGAGGTTTATTGTATGAATCATAAATTAGATGCTACATTAGCTATGGCAATAGGGAATTTTTTTGAATTTGGTGAAAAAGATAAATATACAGATTTTCATATTAGTGTAATTGAACGAGGATATTTTGATGAAAATCATAATTTTAAGGTAAGAAAGGATAATTGTAAAATTAAGCTTGGTGAGAAGCGTTATATTCGTATATGTATTGAGCCTGAGAATTGTTTTGTCCGCTTCTATAATGCCGAGAAAGAGCCAATAGTATATATAATGGAGCCTGCTAAGTTAACAGAGACAAAGGATGGTTACTGTTTTGATGCTGTCAAATTTCTAAAAGAGCATGGGATTGATTACAAGCTCTGTGAGAAGGATGTGTATACCTCAAGAAGAGCATACGTTCGTGAGCAAAATATAAGAGTATGTAGGGAGGGGGAATATTTTGCCGGCTATGAAAAAGCTGGGTGGGACGACCCTAGTGAATATAGGTTGACAGCAATATTTTTTCAAAAACAATTGATTCTGGATGGAGAGGCTATACGAGAGGTATATATACCTGAATTTAATAGAACCAATGATCGTAAATACATTGAGGCAGACCATACTAAGACCGAAGAATTTATAATGAGTCTTTATGATGAAAAGCTTGAGATGACAAAGGATGAGTTTAAGCAGTATTTGCTTGATAATGACACTTTGGGAGTTATTATTGTGTATACGTGGGATGGCAAGAGATATGATTTGATTAATCTGGAGCGAGAGGCGTATTTAAGGGCAAATGAAGCCTATAAGAAAAGAGAGGGCAATGGATGAGCACAGGAAACTGGTTTCCCATGAAAAAGATTGAACGCCAGCTGCTATTGTACCATATATTCATACATAATTATTGCGTGCAGTATGATACGGTGAAATATTGGCTTAAGATGGAGGATAGTCAGCTTCGCACATTTTACAGAGATTTAAAGGAATTAAATGATGCTGGGTTGGTTTCTACGTATTATGACTATGATGAAAAGGCCTATATCAATAAGGGAGAGGCATCAATTAATGAAAATGCCAAGGGAAGATATCTTGAGCATCTTATAAGGTTGAATAGAGTTGGCTGTTGTATGACAGAATTATGGCAGGATGAAGTGGATGAGCCAACCCTTGAGTGGCAGGTGGAGGATAAGAAGTCGTGGAGTGAATGCTTTTATGAGGATGAATACATAGATGTTACAAGCTTGCATTCCTGTAAGGAGTCTTATAAGGAGCTGTTTCCGGATGTTGGTGACAGAACTATGCAGAGAGATTTTAAGCTTCTTAACCGAATAGGATATACCATATGGTTTAATCCTAAAATTCATTATTATCATATGGATTTTCCTGAACAGGAGGATTTGCCTGTTCT
>CAYWDL010000011.1:0-8866 GCA_964457015.1 uncultured Roseburia sp.
AAAGACATTACAAAGAAATACGAAGATATGATAGCTGTAAATGGCATTAGTTTTTCGGTTGAAAAGGGCGAAATATTTGGTCTTGTTGGACCAAATGGAGCTGGTAAAAGTACCACGATTAATATGATTACAGGCCTTCTTGTACCAGACAATGGCAGTATTACATTTGAGGAGGGTAGAAGCTTTAAAGAGTGGAGAGGAAATATCGGTCTTGTGCCACAGGATTTGGCAATTTACCCAGACCTTTCGGCTGAGGAGAATGTATCATTTTTTGCAGGGCTATATGGACTTAAGGGAGCCGAGCTTAAGAAAAGAGTGCAGGAGGCTTTAAGAATTGTTGGTCTTTTGGACCAGGGTAAGAAGCATTCGGATAAGTTTTCAGGTGGTATGAAGAGACGACTTAATATAGCGTGTGCCATAGCACATAATCCTAAGCTTATCATTATGGATGAGCCTACTGTAGGTATAGATCCACAGTCAAGAAATTACATACTGGAAGGTATCAAGACATTAAGAGAGGCTGGAACAACAGTTATTTATACCTCACATTATATGGAGGAGGTAGATGAAATTTGTGACAGAATTCTCATAGTTGACCATGGCAACATTGTAGAGGGTGGGGCAATAGCTGAGATTAAGGAACGATATAAATCAGAGGATAAGCTTCCAAGCTTGGAAGAGGTATTTCTTATGGTTACAGGAAAGGAGCTTAGAGACTAATGATTTGGAATATGTACAGAAAGGAAATAAGGTCGTATCTTAGAAGTCCTTTTCAGCTGGCGTTTACATTATTGTTTCCAGTAATGTTTGTGCTTCTTATGGGATATATTATGTCAAATGTAGTGGGTGAGACAGCCAGTGTGGAAACTGACGAAGAAATAAAAGCTTTATATGTGGTGGAAGATAGTGCTGTAGCAGAATATGTAACTGAATTTGAAATTTTCAAAGCATACGCAGAGGAAGGAATGGAGGTTGCATGGCAGGAGGTAAAGGATTTTGAAGCCTCAAAGGAAAAGGTGGATACAAATGATGCAATTGCGCTTATAAAGGTTTCGGATGAAGGCTTTTATTATTACCGCTCTCCTTACAATGAACCGGCAGAAAGCAAGGTTTTAAGGGCAGCATATAACAATATGCTTGGTGAGTTAACAAGCATTTCGGAAAGTAAGGTTACATCAACGATTGTAGAAGTGGAAAAGGTTGATTCATATACATATTTTACATTTGCAGAATTGGGCTTCATAATGTTTTATATAAGTCTTATTGTAGGTCAGAGTGTGTTTGTGGACAAGGATACGAAGGCGTTTAGAAGAATATATATATCAGATGCAAGTGTAAATGCTTATGTTGCATCAAAGATAGCTTTAGGTGTAACCATTAGCATTCTTCAGATTGCTGAGGTATACCTGGTATCAACTCTTGTGCTTGATGTTAGCTGGGGAAATAAGCTTTGGCTTATAGTTCTTACATTCTTATCACTAGGCTTGTTTAGCTCTATTATGGGTGCGATTATGGGTGTGTTTGCTAAGAGTAGAGCAGCTTTAAGCGAGAAGATACTTGTTATATCCATTTTGGTTGGTATATTAGGTGGAGGTTTAACGCCGGTTACATTCCTTGAATCATATAAGGTATTGGGATACATATGTAAGCTTAGTCCACTGTATTGGATTACAAATGGTACAATATCGTTGGCAGGAAATCAAAGTACAACTGACCATATAGTAGGAATGGCTGTTTGTGGTGTTCTTTCCGCGCTATTCCTGCTTATGTATATGAAGAATAGAAGGGTCGAAAAGGAAAAGGGGGTATTTGTTTATGAATAATATAATAAAGAATACAATGATGATATTTTCCAGACATAAGGAGTATATAGGAACTATTGTAAAGGGACCTATTCTTATTACGCTTATCTACTCGTTTGTATTTGCATTTCAGGCTCAGATAAATATAGCCTTGATTAATGATGGTTCAGAGGATTTTGGAAGCTATATTGAAAGCACTTTGGAGGATACTGAGCTTATCAAGATACAGGATGTCAGTGAAGATGAAGTGGAGAATAAGATTCAAGGTGGAAAAATTGAATTTGCGGTAATTATAGATGAAAATAATGAAATTAATATAGTTAAAACAGAGGATTCAGAAATTGCCGGCTATATGGAGATTGTTTTAAATGGTGCCATTGCCAAATATAATAATGGTGAGGAGCTTGTGATAGAGCAAAATGATGTTGACAAGAAGGGATTACCTATATCCAATTCTCTGGGGATAATTATATTTAAAATGATAGCAGCGGCCTCACTTTTGGCTGAGCTTCTCATTATGGAAAAGAAAACAGGAATTGCTCAGAGAGTGGCTATAAGTAAGACTGGACTGCCCACATACTTGGGCGGAAGAGGAATTGTATTTTTCTTGAACATATTGATATTTATTTTCGCCTATTTTGCAACGGCGTTTATCTTTAATTTTGATTTTGGTATGAGGGCTCCTTTTAGAATGGCGGTTATCTTTATGGTAATGGGTATATTTACCACTGCATTTGGTATGTTTCTTGCAGCATTTATTAAAGATGAAGCTTTTGTGTGGAATGTAGGTGTAATGTTCCTTTTGCCCACGTCCTTATTATCAGGTGCATTGTTGCCTTTTGAGTCAATGCCTAAGTTAATGCAACGTGTAGGAAGCATATTTCCGCAGAGATGGATAGCATCAGCAGTAGAGATATTGCAGGATGGAGGTGCTATTAAAGATGCAGCCTTTCCTTTAATGGGAATACTGGCAGTATCCATAGTTATGTTTGTTGTGGCAGCAGTAAGATATAGAAGTGTTTTGAGAAAATAGAAAAAGGGGAATGATTTCTGACAAATCAGATGTTGATGAAGCTTATGGAACAGAAAAACAAAAGGATATTTGGAGTAATAGCATATAGCTTGACTAGATTCGATTTTGAAGATATGGGTGTATATCTAGTCGTTCATATGATTGGGGGATTGTAAGGCTTACGTGGCTTGTAAATTCCTATGAAATTTGTTATACTGAAAAAATAAAAGGTATGGGAGGTGCATTAGGTGGCAAGAACAGTGGCAATCGGTATACAGGATTTTGCTAAATTGAGAGAGAAAAATTGCTTTTATGTGGATAAGACCAGTTTTATTAAGGAATGGTGGGAAAGTTATGATGAGGTAACACTTATCACACGTCCACGCCGATTTGGTAAGACACTCAACATAAGTATGCTTGAGAAGTTCTTTTCTGTTGAATATGCAGGTAGGGGAGATTTGTTTGAAGGTCTTGCTATCTGGCAGGAGGAAAAGTATAGACAGCTTCAGGGAACATATCCTGTGATAAGCATAAGCTTTGCGAGGGTGAAGGAAACGAATTTCAATGATTCAATGTCAAGGCTTAGGGATATTATCAGTGGATTGTATAAGGTAAAGCGTTTTTTAAGAGATAGTGAAGTTCTTAATGCGGAAGATAGGGTTTACTTTGACAAAATATTGATGAACGATGCAGATGATGTTGATATGGCTACGGCATTGTATAATTTGTCCGATTATTTGTATCGCTACTATGACAAAAAGGTCATTATTTTGCTTGATGAGTACGATACACCGATGCAGGAGGCGTATGTTGGAGGCTATTGGAAGGAGCTTGTAGCATTTACGAGAAGTCTGTTTAATTCTGCATTTAAGACTAATCCTTATCTTGAGAGAGGGATTATGACAGGTATTACAAGAGTCAGCAAGGAATCCGTTTTCTCAGACCTTAATCATCTCGAGGTAATAACCACTACCTCAGATAAGTATGCTACCGCCTTCGGTTTTACGGAAGAAGAGGTATTTAAAGCACTTGATGAGGCAGGTCTTTCAGATGAGAAGGATAAGGTAAAATACTGGTATGACGGATTTATATTTGGAGAATGTAAGGATATTTATAATCCGTGGTCTATTCTTAATTTCCTTGGCAAGAAAGAGTATGCAACCTATTGGGCAAACACAAGCACCAATAGTCTTGTAGGCAAACTTCTTATGGAGGGAAACAGAGACATTAAGGAGAAGTTCGAGGCTCTTCTAAAGGGTGAGAGCATTGAAGCTGAGATAGATGAGCAGATAGTGTACAATCAGCTTGATAATAATGAGTCGGCAGTATGGAGTTTGCTGCTTGCAAGCGGATATTTAAAGGTGCTTGGAAGGCAGAAGCTGGATGAACTGGAGGCAGGCGAGGAAAATATATATGAGCTTACACTTACTAATTTCGAGACAAAGCGAATGTTTAACGGCATGGTTCGTGACTGGTTCAGACCTGTGAATGCTGATTATAATGGCTTTATAAAGGCATTACTTGCAGATGATATTGAAGTAATGAATATATATATGAACAGGGTGGCATTTGCATGCTTTAGTTATTTTGATGTGGGAGGAAGGCAAGCAGAGCCGGAGCGCTTCTATCATGGCTTTGTACTAGGATTACTTGTAGAGCTTCAGAAGGATTATATAGTGACCTCTAACCGTGAAAGTGGCTTTGGAAGATATGATGTTATGATAGAGCCAAAGGATGCTGCTAAGAATGATGCCATTATCATAGAGTTCAAGGTTATGAATCAGAGGCGTGAGGCGACTCTTGAGGAGACGGTTCAGTCGGCACTTAAACAGATAGAGGAAAAGCAGTATGCGGCTATGCTTGAGGCACGCGGCATACAAAAGAAGCGAATAAGAAGTTATGGATTTGCCTTTTGTGGCAAAGAGGTGCTGATTGGATGAGGCTAGTCAGCTGAACGAACTAAAGGCAGAGTATCAGATGCTTTATGATGAGATTGCAGAGCTGGCAAAGAAGGAAGGTCTGGCAAGAGATTATTTGCACGATATAATATGCCTTACAGAGAAAATAATTAAGCATGTAGCTAAGGATATGGAAAATGTGAGACGTGAGGTAATAAGTATGGGTGGAAATGTATTAAAGCTTGACAGGGAAATATTGGTAGAAAATGCAGAAGAACGTGGTATGCAGATAGGTCAGGAAAATTTTGGAAAACTTATGCTTGCAATGATGGAAGATAATTGCAAGCAGGAGGAACTTCAAAGGTTGGCTAGGGATGAAGCTTATCGCAAAGAGATGTTTGAAAAGTATAATATAGTATAATATAGTATAAGGATGAGGTTGCGCAAAGGATGTAGTTGATGGTATTAGAACGGTATATATAGGAGAATGTGAAGTGCTTGATAGAAAGTTGTATGAAAGTATGTTTACTATGTGTATATTGTAGGTGTTGTGATTGGTGCAGTTGGAATGTTCATAGAAAAACGAAAAAGTAAAAATATGCAAGCTTAGATTAAGAGGAATAACAGGAAAAATACATAATTCACGGATATTACGGTTTAAATTGGAGTTTGTTCAGTTTAAACCGTAAATCTGGGTTCAAAAACTAATTAAAATTTGACTATTTACGGTTTAAAAGCATAAATTGCATATTTAAACCGTAATTTTTTGACAAAATCTTCATTAATTTAAGCAAGAAATATAGAAAGTCTCTTTTTTTAGTTGTTTTTTACGGTTTGAAATGGGGAAATTTAAAAATGAACCGTAAACACACTTCAATGAAATGAAAGGGTAAAGCAAAATTTACGGTTTGTAACTACATTTTGATGAAATAAACCGTAAATTATTGAATATATCTTAAAAATCATACAGTCGTAATCTACATTTCACACCCAAAAAACTGCATTTCGCACGATTGCCAGAAAAATACCATTTTTTGCTGTAAAATAGGTATATTGTAAGACAGCTGAGATGGGCTGTCACGTGAACAACTTTAAACGAATGGAGGAATATTATGAGGACATTGTGTAAAAAAAGCACAAGGGTAATCAGGACATTGGCTTGCATCTTATCTATGATGCTTGTGTTCAATATGGGATTGCTTAATGTGTATGCTGCCGACACAGCAGAGCTTACAGTATCTGTGTGTACGGTAAATAGCGGAGAAGAGGCAAAGGTTGTGGTGAGTATATCAGGCAACACCGGAATCTGGGGCTTGAAGTTCAAGGTGGGGTATGACAATGAAGCCATGACCCTGAAATCAGTTGAAGTAGGTGAGGTGTTTGCTGAGGAAGAGATTACGTTACCTGAGAGTCTTGATAAGGAGCAGTTTGTATTCTATGCTTCTTCAAATGATTTGAATAATGTTACAGGAAATGGGGCAGTGATTACACTCAATTTTGAAGTGAATGACGATGCGGCATTTAAGGATTATCCGGTGACAGTTGAGCTTACACAGGCCATTGATGAAGACGGAGAAGATGTTGATATTGATACAACAGACAGTAAGATTGTTGTTGCTGATAAGTCAGACGAAGAAGATAAGGACAATACCGGTAACAATGGTGAGGATGGTAAGGAGCCATATACAGGTTTCAATGCTTGAGGCAGGGAAGCGAAGGATAGAGCTTGGTATGCATATGAATAATGGAAAAATTTTGATTTCAATAAAGAATACCTATGCCCAAAGGCCGAAATTGGTTGAAGGATTGCCTCATACAAGTGAGGAGGGACATGGTTTTGGAACAAAGAGCATTCAATATACTACTGAAAAGCTCAAAGGTAATTGTCAGTTTATGGTGGATGATAAGTATTTTATATTAAGGATTGTGCTGTAATGGTGTGTTATGAAAAAAGGGAATGTTTGGTTAAATAAGTATCAAACATTCCCTTTTTTGTTTGTTTTATGGTGCTACATAATCAAATGTAACCTCAATTGATTCAATTTTTGTAAATGCAGCAGGGTCCACAACCATTGCAGATGAATCAGCAGGTGTTCCGTCAATTGTACGAGCTTCCGGCGGAACATCAGGTACCCACTGGTTATAAAGGTTTGTACGTGTACAAATCTTATCGTCAGCTGTTGTAAATGGTTCTGCTGTTAATGTGTAAACCTCGCCATTTATCTTAACTTCCTTGATGTCAATAAAGTATCCTGGATAAAGGATTTCTCCATTTGATAAGCCTATGGCTGAGAATGAGAAGCCTGTATCATATCCGCCGTCAACTCCGGTGAAATCAAGTGAAACTGTATATGTACCTTCGCCTGTTATTTTAGCATCTGTAGCCACAACACCACCTGTTGCACTAGCTGCGTCATATTTATCACCAACACTGTAGGTTGACTTGTATCCGCTCCACATAATCCAAGCAGTTGAGCCTTCTGCATTAATTGCGTCCATATCAATTACAAGCTCGCGCTCTGATGGTGCAGCACTTGATGCAGTATCAAGTCTGTCCTGGGCGGCAGCAGCTAATGTATCTTTGTCTGTTTTTGACTCTGTTTCGTAATTATTTTCAGCAAAAAGCTTTGCTAAATCTGTATCAGTAATCTTGCATTCCTTCTTGCTATAGAAGTCGCCTCTATCCCAAAGTACAGGGCAAACATTATATACTGTACATAAGTCAAGCATAGCAGAAGTAAATTCAACAGTATTATCCTTTAATGTGCCATCCTTTGTAGGTAACGCACCGTATTCGCCAATAATTACACCATAGCCCTTATCTGTAAACACACTAAGTGATGAAATTGAGCGGATAAGTGAAGAGTATTCACTCTTAATACCCCATTCAGCGTTATCCTCTGTACCACAGTAGCTCCAGGGATCATAGTAATGAACTGATACCATAAGCTTGCTTGTGGCAGTATCTGTAGGCATTACAAATCTTGAGTCGCGTGTGTCTGCAATATTTGTATTGTAGCCTGCTATAAGCAAAAATCTTTCAGCATTTGTACCACCGGTTGCACGTATTGTATCAACGAACTTCTGGTTGATTTTGTTTGTCATCTCGTAGCATTCATCCTCTGATAATGAGCCTGAATCCTGACATAAATCTCTGTCGTTTAATCTGTCACCTAATTCCTCATTACCTGATTCAAAGATAAGATAACCGCTGTAATCCTTGAAATGGTTGGCAATCTGTGTCCACATTGAAACATACATATTCATTGCTTCTTCTCGAGTGCTTTCAGTTTCTGAACCGAATTTGCCCCACCAGCCACCATCCCAGTGGTCGTTGATGATTACAAACATTTTAGCATCAATAGCCCACTGAACAATCTCGGCAACACGGTCAAGGTAAGCCTGACCGATAGTGTAGTCTCCACTCTCGAAATCCATCATATTTGTCCAAGCTATTGGTATGCGTATTGTATCAAAGCCGGCGTCCTTCATACCCTGAATCATTTCTTTTGTGGTAACTGGCTGTCCCCAGGCTGTTTCGTATACTGTTGTTGCTGCGCTGGTGCCATATGAACTGTGTCCATATGCTTCTAAGGTATTACCAAGATTAATACCATTACCCATATGTGTTGTAGCTTCGATAGCTGTAAGATTCAATGGATAATTGTCCGTTGCATCTGCTTCAGTATTTTTGTTGGTTTCAGCTTGTTTTTTGTCATCTGTGCACGCTGTAAACAGACTCATTGACATTGTACAAATGAGCACAGTAGACAGCATACGCTTAATCAGTTTTTTCTTCACTTTCATAGACCTCCAATTTATTATTCTGATAGAATTTTATCATATAGACCAATGCTTTTGTATATAACAATTTGGAGATAAAAAGCTATAAAAATTTTATTTTTTATGTTGTGGTGTGGGAGAATTTTGTGGGAATAATGTATGCTTTTTTGGGGGATGATGGTTTGGTTGAGTATTGTGATTTGGTTGAGTATTATGATTTGGTTAAGGATGATGATTTGGTTGAGTATTTTGGGCGAAAGTGAGGTTTTGTGTTCATTACGCCCAAAAGAGGAGAGAAGAGTGGGCGAGAAAGGAAAAAAAGTTGGAATACGCCCAAAAGAAGAGAGGCGGGTGGGCGAGAGAGGCGAAAG
>CAYWDL010000011.1:8966-20376 GCA_964457015.1 uncultured Roseburia sp.
AGAAGAGTGGGCGAGAGAGGAGAAAGAGTTGCTATACGCCCAAAAGAATAGAGAAGAGTGGGCGAGAGAAAGAAGAAAATAGAAATTCGCCCAAAATATGAAGATAATAGAAAAAAATACTGGAAAAATCTTTGATTTAGAGTATAATGTTAGTTGATAGAAGATTAGAAAGGACTAACAATAATATGTTTAAGATTAATGATAATTATTTAAAGTTACCGGGCAGTTATCTTTTCTCTACAATAGGTAAGAAGGTAGCAGCTTTTACAGCAGCTAATCCTGACAAGAAGATTATTCGTCTTGGTATCGGTGACGTTACATTGCCATTGGCACCAAAGATTATTGCGACAATGCATGATGCAGTTGATGAGATGGGCAATGCAACTACATTTAAGGGATATGCTCCTGACCTTGGATATGAGTTTTTAAGACAGGCAATTGTTGATAATGATTTCAAGGCAAGAGGCGCAGATATCGCTATTGATGAAGTGTTTATAAGTGATGGTGCAAAGAGTGATTCAGGTAATATCGGTGATATCTTTGCACAGGATAATAAGATTGCAGTTTGTGACCCTGTATATCCTGTATATGTTGATACAAATGCAATGTCAGGCAGAACAGGCGTGTATGATGAATTGACACAGAAGTGGAGCAATGTTATCTATATGCCTTGTACAGCAGATAACAATTTTGCACCTGAGATTCCTACAGAGACACCGGATATTATTTATCTTTGCTTCCCTAACAATCCAACAGGCTCTACAATCAACAAGACAGAGCTTCAGAAGTGGGTTGATTATGCATTGAAGGTGGGAGCAGTTATTATCTATGATGCTGCATATGAAGCATACATCAGCGAAGAAGATGTTCCTCATACAATATATGAGTGCAATGGTGCGAAGGCTTGTGCTATCGAGCTTAGAAGCTTTTCTAAGAATGCAGGCTTTACAGGTACACGTTTAGGCTATGCAGTAGTTCCTAAGGAGCTTAAGTGTGGTGATGTGTCACTTAACAGCCTTTGGGCAAGAAGACATGGAACAAAGTTCAATGGTGCTCCATACATAATCCAGAAGGCCGGCGCAGCTGTTTATACAGAAGAAGGCAAGAAGCAGACAAAGGAAATGGTTGCATACTATATGAACAATGCAAAGCTTATCAGAGAAGGACTTGCCACAGCAGGTTATACAGTATCTGGTGGTGTTAATGCACCATATATCTGGTTGAAGACTCCTGATAACATGACATCATGGGAATTCTTTGATTATCTTCTTGAGAAGGTTAACATTGTAGGTACACCGGGCTCAGGCTTTGGACCAAGCGGTGAAGGATACTTCAGACTTACAGCCTTCGGTTCATACGAGAACACTTTAGAAGCTATCGAAAGAATTAAAAATATGTAATAATGAGAACAGCATAAATATTTATAAAGCAGTAGAAAACAAGCTGGCTTGTTTTTGACTGCTTTTAAATATTTATATTGGGCGAAGCCCAAACAGCCAGAAAGCCGGAGGGTTTCTGGCATGTGCTTGAATTGGGCGAAGCCCAAACAGCCAGAAAGCCGAAGGATTTCTGGCATGTGCTTATATTGGGCGAAGCCCAAACAGCCAGAAAGCCGAAGGGTTTCTGGTATGTGCTTGAATTGGGCGAAAAACTTGTTTTTGCCGATATTATATGAATTTTGGACCTGTTTATGTTAAAATCATGTAATTGAGCCCAAAACTTGCTCATATAATAAAAAAAATAATCAGTATATGGCGACTGATACATTAAAGAAAGGGAAAATTATGAAATCAATTAAACCGGAAGAAATAGCAGGCAATGTTTTTGATATGATAGGCAAGCAATGGATGCTTGTATCTGCGAAGAAGGATGGCAAGAGAAATGCCATGACAGCATCATGGGGTGGACTTGGAATAATGTGGGGAAAAAAGGTTGCGTTTGTGTTTATCAGAGAGAGCAGATATACAAAGGAATTTGTTGATGCTACAGACAAGATGACACTTAGCTTCTTTAGTAATGATTATAGAAAGATGCTTAACTATATGGGAACAGTATCTGGAAGAACGGAAGACAAGATTGAAAAAGCAGGTTTGACATTTTACAATGAAGATGTATTTGAACAGGCTGAAGTTAGTATGATATGTAAGAAATTGTATGCATCAGATATGAAGGCAGAGGAGTTTGTTGCTAAGGAAGAGCTTGACAAATGGTATAAGGATGGCGATATGCATACAATGTACGTGGTTGAGATTGAAGAAGTGTTGGTTAAATAATATAAAAGCCGGATATTTGAAACTTATGTAAATACAAGCTGAAATAGTTTATGGATGAAAAAGGCGCGCAACCGGATTGGCTGTGCGCTTTCTCTATCATATAATATTATAATTCGTAAAAATTTCTTGTGTCAATGATTTCAGAAGGAATATCGTTACATTTCTTTTGGTAATATGTAATCTTTGATTGATATTCCTTGATTTTCTTCAGTCTTGTGAGATTGAATTTTTTCATGGCCTCCTCGTATATTGGCTGAGAAGCCTGCTTGTCACGATATTTCTTGGCAAGAGGACAATAGGTTGCGAGCATACGCCTTGAAAACTTATTCAGTCGCATTGCACCTGATGACTCGTATTTGAGCCAGGTAGAGTAATCGTATACAAAAAAGTCTCGCATATTGTTATGACATTTTGTAAGCTGGGTCTTGATTGCGTCCTTTTTGTCAGCAGTAAGCTCCTTGTTCTTTCTGTAAAACTGAATGTAATCAATAAACTCAGATGTCAGTGAAGGCACCTGAATATTGTTCCAGGAAACACCCTGCAATGTCTTGCAAAGCTCCCAACGGAACCTGCCAAGCATAGTAAGCATAGTATCTTCCAGATTGCCATTGAAGAAAGCAGGTAAGAAAAATCTTCCGCTGCTATTACTTCGCTTACCGGAAATATCCTGCCACATTACGCCGTTAACGCCGGCGACAGGGAAGAGTACAAATACCGGATAAATCTCCTTTTGAATAAGCTCCTTGTCAATTCTCTTAGCAGGATTGCTGTACATAACCTCCCTGTAAAAAACAGAATAATCATATTCCTTCCAAGTGTCAACTGCGCTTAAAACAGCCTCAGTTGTAAGAGCCATTGCTTCAATGTCCCTTTCAAATGATTCCATATGAAGCATAGGATAGAAGGCTAAAAGATTACCATTCAGCAGTCTTGAATTGTACTTAAGCATATTTTTGATTTCGTAATGAACCTTTGATGGAGCGTCGTCTAACAAACGCTTTTCTTCTGCAGGACTTAAGCCTTCATTCTTCTTAATCTCGCGAACAAAATCAGTATACTCCTGATCGAACTCGTTCTTTGAAGGAATTTCTTCCTCATGGTATATTTTAAGGAGCCAATCGCTCATACGATATACGCCGCAACGTTCATCGATATTTAGTGGAGCAATATTCATAAGTTCCTGAATCTGCATATCTGTAACAAGACGTTCATCCAATAGACCATAGTCCAAAAACATCTTCACAAGAATATTGGCTGTATTGGAAGTAGCGTATTTGAAAAATACTGCTTCATAAAGCTCATAGTACAATTCCGCGAAGCTTTTTCTAAAGGCCCTGACATCCGTATCCTTTGAATACTTATCTGGGATGTTTAAAAACTGGATAACGTACTTGTTAAGAGTATCATATTTATCTCTTGGCATCTCTGCGTAGTTGCAAAGCTGTAACAAAATGTCGTTCAAATCACAATCCTCGAAGATTACAGCAGGCTTTTCCGTAGCTTTCGCAGGCTTTATGGCCTCGCCGTCAAGTGTAGGCTCAGAAGCCTCATTGTGTTCAGCAACCATAAAGAAGAAGTTAACACGATTATAATCAATGTCCAAATCGTAGTTAAGGTCAGTCTTGACACGTTCATCAATAGAAGTAATCTGCTCGTTCATCTGACTAAGTAAATCAAGAGAATCAGAACTGTTAATCTGTCCGTGCAGCTGAGATACGATGGCAAAAAGGCAATCATTATTCTCGCTGGCAAACACATCAATCAGCGACTTCAGATAAAAGAACATATCATCATAAGCCACATAAACTCTGTTGATTATCTCAATCTGAAGCTTGAGGTACTTAACACCGGAGGTTTCAGAAAGATTTTTCTCCTTTTCTGAATCACCGGCAATACTTTTTAAAATTGTAAGATTCTTGCCAAAAGCCTGTCCTGACAAATTGTATGTATCTGCATTGTGGGGAAGCGAAAACTCTTCCGGAGTGACACCATTGCTGTCGCAGATAGCCATATATGAAATATAATCATCCTTAAGGACGGTATAAAAGTCATTGACGATGCTGTACAGCGACATATACATTTCATATAAGCCCTTACATAAGCAACACATCTGATAGGTTATACTCTTGTGCAATGTAGGATTCGAGTTCAAAAACTGGACAATGTCAAGGCCTGAGCTTGCCGGAATTGCAAGAATCTCTGTCCCGGGCATGGCAGTATAATCATATGAATAGAATCCGCTATAAATGTCATCATGGCATATAAAATTACCCTCACCTATAGCGAAGGTCTTAGTGTCATTTTTCTTAATAACCTTGCCCTTTTGAATATAAGCAATAAATTCAACAGAATCACCAATCTCAAAAAGCAAAGCTTCTTCGTTAAAAGAATTAATTTTTCCTGATAAAAGTCCCATATATATTCACCATTTCACGTTTCGATAAAATTTCTCTATATATTTTACCTTAAAATTACCATAATTACAATGAAAAAAATAAATTTATGTTGTATAATTAAGAAAAACGCAAAAAAGGTGAAAAAAATGAAAAGAATGCTTGAATATATAAAGAAATTACAGGAAGTAGATACAGAGGGAACAGAGCCACTTACGAATATATTTTCAAAGGGGGAAAATGTGTTTAGGGAGGACCGGGTGGTAAATGAAAAGATGAGGGAAAAGCTTCTTGAAAATGCGCCCGAAAAGGAAAATGATATGCTGGTTGTACCAAAGACGGTATAGCAAAGATGGAGATGGAATGATGCTTAAAGATAAGGTTTTAAGAAATTTAGAGAATATAGAAAAGTATGACAAAGAGATAAATGCCTTCATAACAGTGGACAAAGATAAGGTATTGGATGAAGCGAGAAAACTTCAGGAAAGACTTGAAGCAGGAGAAAATGTGGGAATATTAGCCGGCAGAACCATTGCCGTTAAGGACAATGTTTGTGTCGAAGGTCTTAGAAATACTTGTGCGTCAAAGCTACTTGAAAATTTTGTTCCGCCATATTCTGCCACAGCTGTTGAGAAGCTGATTGGCGAGGGCGCTGTTATAGTTGGAAAAACCAATATGGATGAGTTTGGCATGGGAAGTACCACAAAGACCTCATATTTTGGACCAACAAGGAATCCTATTAAAACTGAATATATACCGGGAGGCTCATCGGGAGGCTCCTGTGCAGCGGTGGCAGCTGATATGTGTGATATGGCACTTGGAAGCGATACGGGAGGTTCCATAAGACAGCCGGCAGCATATTGCGGACTTGTGGGAATAAAGCCTACATATGGAACAGTTTCAAGGTTTGGTCTGGTGGCATATGCGTCATCCTTAGAGCAGATTGGACCTATTGCAAAAAATGTAAGTGATTGTGTTACATTGTTGCAGGCGATTGCCGGATATGATGAAAAGGACGGGACTTCTGTAAGAAGAGATAGCTATGATTTTACGGAAGGACTTGTAAAAAATGTTAAGGGAATGAAGCTTGGAATTCCAAGGGAATATTTAACAGTGGATTTACAGCCTGACATAAAGGAAGCTGTGTATAAGGCGGCAGCAGTCTTGAAGGAAATGGGAGCGGAGGTTGAAGAGTTTAGTCTTGATTATACGGAGCACGCAGTAATGGCATATTATGTGATTGCCTGTGCCCAGGCAAGCTCAAATCTTGCAAGATATGATGGGGTTAAATATGGTTACAGAGCCAGTGATTATGATGATTTGCAGGATATGTACGCTAAGACCAGAGAAGAAGGCTTTGGCGAGGAGGTAAAAAGAAGAATAGCACTTGGCGAGTATGTACTTAGCAGTGGCTTCTATGAGGAGTATTACCTTAAGGCATTGAAGGTTAGAAGAATTGTAAAAAATCAGTTTGATGAGTGCTTTAAAAGGTATGATGCAATTCTTACGCCGGTTACAAAGTCGGGACCAGCAAGACTGTCAGAGAATACGGATAATATTAAAATGTATATGGATGATTTATACACTGTTCCAGCCAATCTGTGTGGATTACCGGCCATAACCATTCCATTTGGTGTGGATAATAATGATATGCCTGTGGGCATACAGATAATGAGCGATTGTTTTAGGGAGAAGGATATAATCAGAGTTGCTTATACATTGGAGGGAGCTTTCGGAGATGGAAAATAATACAAACAAGTATAAAATGGATATAGGTCTGGAGGTTCATGTAGAGCTTGCCACGGCGACGAAGATATTTTGTGGCTGTAGCACAAAATTTGGTGGAGCACCTAACACTCATACATGCCCTGTATGTATGGGAATGCCGGGGACATTGCCTGTGCTAAACAAAAAAGTAGTGGAGCTTGCCATGGCAGTGGGGCTGGCGACAAATTGTCAGATAAACAGAGTGAATAAGTTTGACAGAAAGAATTATTACTATCCGGATAATCCGCAAAATTATCAGATAACACAGCTGTATGCACCTATATGTGTCAATGGATTTATTGAAATTGAAAAAGCAGATGAGACAAAGAAGATAGGAATTCATGAGATACATATGGAGGAGGATGCAGGTAAACTAATACATGATGATGAAAGAAATGTATCCCTTGTGGATTATAACAGGGCAGGTGTGCCACTTATTGAAATTGTGACAGAGCCGCATATGAGTAGCCCGGAGGAGGTTGTTGCATTCCTTGAGAAGCTGAGGCTTATCATACAGTATCTGAAGGCGTCGGACTGTAAGCTCAACGAGGGCTCAATGCGTGTGGATGTCAATTTGTCTGTGAGAGAGGAATCAAGTGAGGTGATGGGCACACGAACTGAGATGAAGAACCTCAATTCATTTAAGGCAATAACAAGAGCAATTGAAAATGAAGCAAAGCGTCAGATAGACATTATACAAAATGGCGGAGTTATTCAGATGGAGACAAGGCGTTGGGATGATAATGTGGGAGCCTCCTATGTAATGCGTTCTAAGGAGGAGGCAAAGGATTACAGATATTTTCCTGAGCCTGACCTTGCACCGGTATATATCAGCGCTGAGTGGATTGAGGGCATTAAGGCTGCTCAGCCGGAGCTTAGGGATGAAAAACGCGCAAGATATGTAAATGAGTATGGTATACCAAAATATGATGCTGATATGATTACTCTTAGTACCAAAATGTCTGAAATATTTGAAGAGACAGTTGCAATATGCAATAAGCCTAAGAATGTGAGTAATTGGCTCATAACAGAAACGATGCGTCTGTTGAAGGAAAATGAAATTGAGCCTGATGATATCAGGATATCTCCATACAACCTTGCAAAGCTTGTTGAAATCATTGATAAAGGAATGATAAACAGCAATGTCGCCAAGGAAGTGTTTGAGAAGATATTTAATGAGGATGTAAATCCTGAAAAATACATCGAAGAAAATGGATTGAAGCAGGATAATAATGAGGATGCAATAAGGACAATAGTGGAGCAGGTAATTGCAGAAAATCCCCAGTCCGTAAGTGATTACAGAAATGGTAAGGATAAGGCAATGGGCTTTATGGTAGGACAAGTCATGAAGGCCAGCAAGGGAAAAGCAAATCCCGGTATAGTGAATAAATTGTTGAAAGAGCTTCTGAAAGAAAAAGAAGAATAGAAGACCGCAATCTTCTATTCTTCTTTTTTTCTACTATTCTGATTCCCAGTTAGGCTTGTAATCTTCGAAAATGAAATCAAGCACTGGCGCAAGTCCGATAAAGGCACATCCATAATACATAGAGTTCTCTCTCTTCTCTGAACGAACAATCTGAACTACAGTATAGAGAGATGAATCGCTGTCGCCAAGATTAATCTTGGCATTGAAGTAGTAGCCTGTTGGCAAAACTGCATCTGACTCAAATCCGATACCTGTTTTTGAAATGTTAGTTACCGTAATAGGTGCGTCAACGTTATCGATAAGAACGTTGTTCTGATTGAAAAGATTTGAAATCTTTAATTCAATATTTACATTTAATCGTTTGCTTTTTCTTTTTTCCAATGTAAAATCCTCCTGCTTTTTTTACGAAATCATTTCTATGTACTATTATACAATTTTTATCAGTAATTTACAATTAAAACTTTGCCATATATTACAAGTATTTTTAATAAATATTTCATGGTACAATCACAGGGAGTATGTAGGTGGTTTTATCTGAAAAATTACCTTGGAGAGAAAAGAGGAATAAAAAATGCAAAATAATAAATTTAAGCCCTATTTTTCAGCGGATACGACGATGAAAGAATTAAGTGTACTTTCGATTGTAGTTGGTGTATTGCTTTCTGTAATCTTTGGCGCTGCAAATGCTTATTTGGGGCTTAGGGTTGGGATGACAGTATCAGCATCTATTCCGGTGGCGGTTATTGGCATGGGAATAATAAAAGGAGTGTTTAGAAAAAATTCAGTTCTTGAATCTAATATGATTCAAACAATAGGCTCTGCAGGTGAGTCATTGGCGGCAGGAGCTATATTTACAATGCCTGCATTATTCATGTGGGCGGAGGAAGGAGTAATGGATAAGCCTAATCTTGTAGAGATTATGCTGATTGCATTGTTTGGTGGTCTGTTGGGTGTATTCTTTATGGTGCCTCTTAGAAATGCACTTATTGTAAAGGAACACGGAACATTGCCTTATCCTGAAGGAACAGCCTGCGCAGAGGTTATGCTTGCCGGTGAGAAGGGCGGCAGTGGTGCAGGAAAGGTGTTTCTGGGATTGGGTATCGCAGCTGCATTTAAATTTATTGTGGATGGGCTTAAATGTGTAAGTGGAGTTATTACATTTCCAATAAAAAAATTAAAAACAGAAATCAGTGCAGAGGTGTATCCGGCGCTAATTTCTGTTGGATATATCTGCGGCCCCAAGATTTCATCATATATGCTTGCAGGTGGTATGCTGAGCTGGCTCGTGCTGATACCGCTTATTGGTATATTTGGTAGTGATGCAGTAATCTTTCCAGCCGAGGTTTCGGTGACAGAGGTTTATGAAGCTAATGGAGCGATAGGAATCTGGTCGAATTATATTAAGTACATTGGTGCGGGTGCCGTGGCAGCAGGAGGTATTATTAGTCTTATAAAAACATTTCCACTTATTGTCAGAACATTCAGGGATGCTCTCAAGGGGCTTAAGATATCAAAGGATGATAGGAACAGTCAATTGAGAACGGAGAGAGAAATACCCATATCTGTCATTCTTGGCGGGATTTTAGTTATTGCGGTTCTTATATGGCTTGTTCCGGCAATTCCTGTTAATTTTGCAGGAGCGTTGCTGATAGTAGTATTTGGTTTCTTCTTTGCCACAGTATCCTCAAGAATGGTTGGACTTGTAGGCAGCAGTAACAATCCGGTGTCCGGTATGGCAATTGCAACACTGCTTATCTCCACAATAGTTCTCAATGCTACAGGCTTAGGTGATAATCAGGTCATGACAGGTGCTATTGCAATAGGTTCAATTATTTGTATTATAGCAGCTATTTCAGGTGATACTTCACAGGACTTAAAGAGTGGTTATATACTTGGTGCAACACCTAAGAAACAGCAGATTGGTGAGATTATAGGTGTTGTGGCAGCGGCTCTTGCAATCGGTGGTGTATTGTATCTGTTAAGTGCTACAGGCTACGGCGGCAATGAATTGCCGGCTTCACAGGCAACACTTATGAAAACCATCGTGGAAGGCGTTGTTGGCGGTGAACTTCCTTGGGGACTTGTATTTGTAGGTGTATTTACTGCCATTGTTATTGAGATTTTAGGTATTTCAATTCTTCCTGTTGCCATTGGTATGTATCTGCCACTTGAATTGTCAACAACCATAATGCTTGGTGGTGTTATCAGATGGATTGTTGAGAAAAAGAAGTATGCAAATGATGAAGAAAAGGAAAAGACGGTTAACAATGGTGTACTTTGCTGTTCGGGCATGATTGCCGGTGAAGGACTTGTAGGTATTTTACTTGCGGTATTTGCAATAATTAAGGTTGGTGCTGGTACATTGGCGGACAAAGTAGGTTCTGTGGGTGAAAGGTTCAATCTTGGCCAGATTGGTGGTATCATAGTGCTTGCGCTTATTATTGTAGTTGTATTCGCATTTGCATTTAGTAAGGAAAAGAATAATGAAAGAAAATAAGGATTTTAATTATCTTGATTATGTGCCAAGGAAAAATGAACTGAACGCCTACTCTGTCAATGAAGAGGGCAGAGGAGTTATAAGGGTTACAAATGTTGGCTTTTACAACAGATTGGCGCAGACGATTTTTAGAAGGCCGAAGTTCAGCAATATTGAGCTTGAGGAGTATGGAACCTTTATATGGGAATTCATAGACGGGAAGAACACAATCTATGATATAGCATTAAAGGTAAAGGAAAGGTTTGGGGAAAATGCGGAGCCATTGTATGACAGAATTTGTCAATATTTTAGTATAATGGCGGACAATAGCCTTGTATTTTTAGATAAGAAGACAATGAAAAACTGATTGCGCGAAGCAGTGTCATGTATTATAATGATACTGCTTCGTTTAGTATACGAAGGAATAAAAAAAGGATGGGTGAGAGGATGAAGAAATTAGAATTGCTTTATGAAGGAAAGGCAAAAAGGGTGTATAACACAGATGTAGAAGGCGTGTTAATCGTGGATTACAAGGATGATGCTACAGCTTTTAATGGAGAGAAGAAGGGAACAATTGAAGGCAAGGGCGTTGTCAACAACAGGATGGCAAATCATGTGTTTAAGATTATCGAAAAGGCAGGCGTGCCGACACATTTGGTTGAAGAATTAAGCGACAGGGAAACTGCGGTAAAGAAGGTGGAGATAGTACCTTTGGAGGTTATCGTAAGAAATGTGGCAGCAGGAAGCTTCTCTAAGAAGCTTGGGATTGCTGAGGGAACTAAGCTTTTGGCTCCTACGCTTGAATTCAGCTACAAGAATGATGCCCTTGGAGACCCGATGATTAACGATTATTTTGCCATTGCCATTGGTGCGGCTACAAGAGAAGAGATTAATATCATTACAGAGTATGCATTTAAGATTAATGATGTTATTAAGGAATATTTCCTTGGTGCAGGAATGGAGCTTATTGATTTTAAGATTGAGTTTGGCCGGTTGCCGGATGGTACAATTATCCTTGCCGATGAGATTTCACCGGATACATGCAGACTGTGGGATGTAAATACTCACGAGAAGC
>CAYWDL010000012.1:0-14653 GCA_964457015.1 uncultured Roseburia sp.
AGCGATTCTGAATAGCACCTTCAAGGAGATGGAAGATATCACATATGTTCATGAAATGACCAATACACAGTTAAAGCGTCTCATCAATAAAATAGAAGTGGACAAGGATGGGAACGTAGATATTTACCTACACCTTATAGGTGACTTGGGATTAGACGAAACAGTCTTGATTGATGGATACGAAAACACAGCGGAAAACGAAGGCGACCATCATGAAGAACAAGCTAAAGCAAGCAAGAAAGCAACCCCAACCAAAACCGTTCCAAATACCCGCAACCATACATAAAGATGTTAGTGAGCGCCTTGAAGGGATAAATTCATCCCTTGCAAAGGAAGTGAGAAAAATTCTGGATGTTAATAAGGAGGAAAGGCATATAAGGGGTGGCTTGGCTACGAAAGAGAAGTATATGGGAAGGCAAATGTAAATCTTAAACAAATCTTAATAATTTAGATAGTTGGAACTTAATAAAAAAACTGATACAATAGGATTAAGATTAATCGATACGGTGGAGTCTTTCACGTAAGAAGGTTGGAAGGCGAGGAGGAAAAGTGTATAATATACTAGTATGTGATGATGAAAAGGATATAGTGTCAGCTCTTTCCATTTATTTGAAAAGCGATGGATATAATGTGTATACAGCTGTGAATGGAGAGGAGGCTGTGGATATTATTAAGACCACGGATATCCATCTTGTTCTGATGGATATAATGATGCCTGTTACTGCTGGTTGCGATATTGGCCTTTGACGGTAGAGACAAGAGTGAAATCATATATGCTGGGTACCAAAAGATAATGTACAAGTGTGTTGATGATATGATGAAAGACATTGCTAATGGTGGTGATATTAACAAGGTTATTAATAAATATAATTCGATTAATATGAAATATGCTTTTATAGAGACCTCATATAATGAGGAAGAATATAATCGTAAGAGATTATATAGCGATTCATTTTCGTACGATATATACATAAATTGCTCTGCGAATACAGACTTTAGGAATAATTATAGCATAGAAAATGATGATGGAACAAAATGGTATCATATGGGATATTCTGCAGACTATAACAGCGATTACAAGGACATGATGTATCGATGGAAAAAGCTTGTCAACTTTGCGTATAATTACGATATATTGATTGTGTTTCTTGTTGTGGTAACGTTGCTGATATATATGGTGTCTATGGTGGCTGTTTTGGCGAGAAGTCGAGGGAAAAGAAGTGTTATCATAAGAGCATTTGATGAGTTACCATTTGTAGTCAGGACAATCTTTATAATAAGCTTGGAGTTTTTATTTGGTTGTGCAGTATATTGGCTTATAGTGTCGGCTAATGTGAATATTGTTGTGCTCTTGGTGCTTGCGGCTATGGCGGTGGTTTTGATGCTGTATGCTGATAGTATGGCCAGACAGCTTGAAAAGAAAGACAAGGAAATAAATTTGTGGATTGAAAATGCAATAAAAGATATAAAGAAAATGCCAACATTGATTATTGTATTAGCTGTGTTATTGGTGATTACACTGATAGAGCTAATTGTGATGATTAATTCTAATAATGTTTCCGTATATGTATGGATTTGCTTTATTGTCCACAAGCTTTTTGAATATGCAGTCGCGGTGTTTGGGGTATATCAGATTGATAAATTGCATAAGGGAGCAGAAAAAATCGCAAATGGCGAAATGACGGATGTAATTGAAACCAAAGAATTGATAGGAGATTTTAGAAAGATAGGCGAAGATATTAACAAGGTGGGTGAAGGTATAGCTGTTGCTGTTGATGAAAAGATGAAGAGCGAGCGAATGAAAACAGAGCTTATCACCAATGTTTCCCATGATATTAAAACACCTCTTACTTCTATCATTAATTATGTGGACCTGATTAAGAAGCAGGATATTCAGGATGACACTTTAAATGAGTATGTGGATGTGCTTGATCGTCAGTCGGCACGACTTAAAAAGCTGATTGAGGATTTGATGGAGGCAGCTAAGGCGTCAACAGGCAACATAAAGGTAGATAAAGATGTTTTTGATGTTAAGGTTGTTTTAGCGCAGGCGCTGGGGGAATTCTGCGAGAAGCTGGAAAAGGCAAAGCTTGATGTGATTGTGTCAGGAACCGAAGGAGAAGCATTGGCGTATGTTGATGGCCGTCATTTGTGGAGAGTATTTGACAATCTTATAAATAATATTTGTAAATATTCAATGGAAGGAACCAGAGTCTACATTAGTATTGAAAATGTCCATAATGGTGTGCGATTAATATTTAAAAACACATCTAAGGAGCAGTTGAATATTTCTGCTGATGAGCTTATGGAGAGATTTGTTAGAGGTGACAGATCCAGAAATACAGAAGGCTCAGGACTGGGCTTGTCTATAGCGAAAAGTATGACGGAGCTTATGGGTGGAGCTATGGATCTGGTGATTGATGGGGACTTGTTTAAGGTTGTATTAGAATTTTACAAATAATTACTTGTTATAAAAAAGGGCAGTTGCTTGTTGCAACTGCCCTAAAACTTTCGGGGGATACCTGCCGGTTTCCCGACAGGTAGAGTTATGAAAATGTTAAGTTGTATACTATGTTATCAATAGTACTCTTATAATATAATATTAAAATGTGTCTAAAGTTTGTACGAATTGTGAAAAAATAATTTTTTTTACAGCTCTAAAGTTTTTTGTGAAATATGACGATAAAAAGGTATAAACTATATATAAAATTTTTTCTAAAAAGTTCTTTCATATTTTAGAGATATTGTATATAATGTAAGTTGGTGTATAGTTACAAACTGAGAATTAGTACCCTAGGGTGCTTTTTACAACATAACAGATATAGATAATCAGTATGAGAGATGGAAGGAGAATTTTATGTTAGCAACAGATATTGGAATAGATTTAGGTACAGCGAGTATCCTGGTGTATATCAAGGGTAAGGGTGTAGTTTTGAAGGAGCCTTCAGTTGTGGCTTTCGACAGAGATACAAACAAGATTAAGGCTATCGGCGAAGAAGCAAGACTTATGATTGGTAGAACTCCGGGAAATATTGTTGCAGTCAGACCTTTGAGACAGGGCGTTATCTCTGATTACACAGTAACAGAGAAGATGGTTAAGCACTTTATTCAGAAGGCAATTGGTAAGAGAATTTTAAAGAAGCCTAGAATCAGCATTTGTGTACCAAGTGGTGCTACAGAGGTTGAGAAGAGAGCGGTTAAGGATGCAGGTTATCAGGCAGGAGCCAGAGAGGTATCTATTATTGAAGAGCCTATTGCAGCAGCTATCGGCGCAGGTATTGATATATCAAAACCATGCGGTAATATGATTGTTGATATAGGAGGTGGTACAACTGATATCGCTGTTATTTCACTTGGTGGAACAGTTGTAAGTGCATCTATTAAAATCGCAGGTGATGATTTTGATGAAGCTATTGTTAGATATATGCGTAAGAAGCACAATCTTCTTATCGGTGAAAGAACAGCTGAAGAAATCAAGATTAAGATTGGTGCAGCATTCCCAAGACCAGAGGTTGAGACTATGGATGTAAGAGGTAGAAACCTTGTTACTGGTCTTCCTAAAACTATTACAGTAACTTCTGAGGAAACAGAAGAGGCACTTAGAGAAACAACATCACAGATAGTAGAGGCAGTTCATAGTGTCCTTGAAAAAACTCCACCAGAGCTTGCAGCAGACATTGCAGACAGAGGTATCGTTCTTACAGGTGGTGGATGCTTATTGCAGGGACTTGAAGAACTCATTGAGGCTAAAACAGGTATTAATACTATGACAGCTGAAGATCCTATGACAGCAGTTGCCATCGGTACAGGTAAGTACGTTGAGTTCTATAATGAATAAATCCTACTAGGAAAGGTATAGGTAGCGAAATGGTAAGAGGACTGTATACAGCCTATACTGGTATGGTTAATCAACAGAAGAGACTTGATACAATCACAAATAATCTTGCAAATGCATCAACTACTGCATACAAGAGAGAAGGTGCGACAGCAAGAGCATTTGATGAATTTCTTACTATTAAGATTCATGATCGTACAACAGGATATATTAACGAGAATATCGGTACGATGAGTCTTGGTGTAAAGATTGGTGA
The DNA here is from genome assembly GCA_964457015.1 of uncultured Roseburia sp. Taxonomy (GTDB): domain Bacteria; phylum Bacillota; class Clostridia; order Lachnospirales; family Lachnospiraceae; genus SVEL01. Next base: position 4,092 of record CAYWDL010000012.1, read on the forward strand.
GAATTATACTGATTACAGCCAGGGGGCCTTTAAGCAGACTGAAAACACATATGATTTAGCACTTGAGGGAAATGGATTTTTCGCTATATCATTTACTAACAAAAGTGGAGAAATGTCCACAAAGTATACCAGGGATGGTGAATTTACAATAGACGTAGACGGTGCGCTTCGCACCAAGGATGGCGATTATGTGTTGAATGACGCAGGCGGCCAGATATTTATTCCTACTGAGGCTGCACAGGTAGTTGTTACGGCGGTTGGCGAGATTTATGCTGATCAGGAATATATTGATACTATTCAGATTGTGGATTTTGAAGATTATGATTATCTGAAGAAATACGGCGAGAATATGTACGAACCTGTAGATGGGGCAGTGATGACGGATTCGTCAGCTGTTATTCATCAGGGATATTTAGAAGCTTCTAATATAAATGCTGTAACAGAGATGGTTGAAATGATAACTATTACAAGGGCTTACGAAAGTAACCAGAAGGCATTGCAGGCAGCGGACGATATGCTTGAAAAGGCTGTTAATGAGGTTGGTAAGCTATAATACTAAGTAGGAAGAAGGTAGATTAAATATGATGAGAGCATTATGGACAGCGGCATCAGGTATGACTGCGCAGCAGACAAATGTCGATGTTATTGCAAATAATTTATCTAATGTAAATACAATAGGTTACAAGGGTGAGTCGGCACAGTTCAAGTCACTTTTGTATCAGACAATACAGTCAAAGACAACAAGTGCAAATGGAGAGACAAAGCCGGTAGGCGCACAGGTTGGTCTTGGTGTTAGAACCGCATCGATTGCATCGAATTTTACACAGGGTTCATTGACAGACACAGGTCTTAGCACAGACTTTGCTATTGATGGACAAGGATTTTTTGCGGTAGTGAATACTAATGGAGAGACGGTATACACTAGAAACGGTTCATTTAACTGGGCTATTGGCAATAATGGTGGCGTTATGCTTTGCAATTCAGACGGTTTTCCTGTATTGGATACAGCAGGCTTCCCTATTGAATTGACAGATGAATATAATACAAGTAAGATAAGCATTGATGCAGACGGTAATGTATGTTATCCTGATGAAAATAATAATCCGCAGCCAATCGGATATCAGATTGGGCTTGTACAGTTCCAAAATCCGGGTGGCTTAGAGAGAGGTTCAGGAAGTACATTCAGAGTGACTAACGCATCGGGCGAACCGTTGATGGAGGCTGACAATGACCAGCTCAAGCGTTCTTCAATCAGACAGGGTTATCTGGAAGCATCCAATGTTCAGGTTGTAGACGAGATGGTTAATATGATTGTTGCTCAGAGAGCGTACGAAATGAATTCAAAAGCGATTCAGGCTGCAGATGAAATGCTCAGCCAGGCTAATCAGCTTCGTCGCTAGTAAGGTGAAAAATAAATTTTTCACCTGGCAGTTTGTATGAATGCAAACATGCCCGGTTTTTGAAAGGAGAATAAAATGGCAATATCATTGAATGGTTTATACAGTGGCTATGATGATATGTATTCGTCAAGCAACAAGGTTGACCTTGAGAATCTTCAAAGTGCCATTAATAGCGCGAGCTCGACAAGTACAGATGATGAATTAATGCAGGTTTGCAAGGATTTTGAATCATACTTTGTAGAACAGGTATTTAAAGCTATGGAGAAGATGGTTCCGGACAGTGACGAAGAAGAGTCAGACTATATGCAGATGTTTGGAGACACACTTACTCAGGAATATGCGAAGAATGCTACAGAACAGGGCGAAGGTCTTGGACTTGCGCAGATGCTGTATGAACAGATGAAGAGAAATTTTCAAATATAATATAAAAGCTTAGGGGACAGGCTTCGCTAGAAGTCTGTCCTTGTATTAATTCACAAAGCATTTTTTTACGCTTTGCTAATTAATGCAAGTACATTCAGGGAGTGAAACTAGGAGAGCTATGGTAAAGATTGAAGGATATGTAGAGAGAATTGTATATAGAAATGAAGACAACGGTTATACGGTTATGACTGTCATGGAAGACAATGAAGAGTATTCCTGCGTAGGTATTGTTCAATTTATTAATGAGGGCGAATACATTGAGATTGAAGGAGAGATGGAGACCCACGCATCCTATGGTGAACAGGTGAAAATAACAAGCTATAATATAAAAGCACCAGAGGACGAGATTGCCATCATAAGATATTTAGGTTCGGGGGCCATCAAGGGTATTGGTCCGAAAATGGCGGACAGAATTGTTGCAAGATTTAAGGAGAATACATTTAAAATTATAGAGGAAGAACCGGAAAGACTTGCTGAAATCAAGGGTATAAGCGTCAGAATGGCTATGGAAATAGCGACCCAGCTGGAAGAAAAAAGGGATATGCGAAAGGCTCTTATATTTTTGCAACAGTTTGGAATAAGTCTGAATTTGGCCATCAAGATATATAACAAATATGGCATTGATACATTTACGATTGTCAAGACCAATCCATATAAATTGGCTGAGGATATTAATGGTATTGGTTTTAAAATTGCAGATGAAATTGCAGAAAAGGCAGGGATTGACAGGAATTCGGATTTTAGAATAAAGAGCTGTATATTGTACGTGCTGTCCCAGGCGGCTGGTGGGGGTCATGCATTCTTGCCAAAGGAAGAGCTTGTAGGTTATGCTGTAAATATGCTTGGAATTGATATAGAAGACATTGAAAACTATCTTGTGGACCTTGTTATGGAAAAGAAGGTGGTTGTTAAGAATAAGTCGGATGTGTATGCGGCTAATTTTTATTATACAGAGCTTAATATTGCTAAGATGCTGCTTGACCTTTATATAAAAGAAACGGTTGATGAGGAAAAGATACTGAAGCGCCTTGAAAGTATTGAAAAGCAGGAAAATACAGAGCTTGATAAGATGCAAAGAGATGCTGTTGTCACTGCCATGAGAAATGGAATTTCAATAATAACAGGTGGACCGGGAACCGGTAAAACGACAACAATTAACACCCTCATCAAGATGTTTGAGAGGGAAGGCTTGTCCATACTTCTTGCAGCACCTACCGGTAGAGCGGCCAAGAGAATGTCGGAGGCTACAGGATTTGAAGCGCAGACTATTCACAGATTACTGGAGATTAATGGCTCTCCTGACGAGGGCGGTGCATCCATGAGATTTGAGAGAAATGAAGAAAATCCATTGGAGACGGACGTAATTATTATTGATGAGATGTCGATGGTTGACATGTTTTTGATGAACGCACTTCTTAAGGCCATAACGGTTGGTACCAGACTGGTTTTGGTGGGGGATGTTGACCAGCTTCCTAGTGTTGGTGCCGGCAATGTGCTTAGAGATATTATAGGCTGTGACAGGTTCAATGTTGTTATGCTTACAAAGATATTTAGACAGGAGGAGCAGAGCAGCATTGTATTAAATGCGCATAGAATAAATAAGGGTGAACAGATTAGCCTTGATAATAAGAGCAAGGACTTTTTGTTTGTAAGAAAGCCGAGTGCGGCTGAGGTGATTGAGGCCACAGTAAAGCTGGTGAGGGAAAAACTGCCACAGTATGTTGGGTGCCATAAGACAGAGGTTCAGGTGCTTACGCCTATGAGAAAGGGAGTTCTGGGGGTTGAAAATCTCAATGTGATTTTGCAGAAGAATCTCAATCCGCCATCACCTTCCAAAAATGAGAAGGAAATTGCAGGCGGAATTTTCAGAGAAGGCGATAAGGTAATGCAGATTAAGAACAATTATCAGCTTGAATGGGAAATTCGAGGAATGCACGGAATTGCGGTGGAAAAAGGCATGGGTGTGTTCAATGGAGATATGGGAAGGATTGTTTTGGTAAATACCTATGCAGAGTATCTGGAGGTTGAATTTGACGACGGAAAGATTGTAATGTATCCGTTTAAGCAGCTGGATGAGCTGGAGCTTGCCTATGCGGTAACTATACATAAATCACAGGGTAGTGAGTATCCGGCTATTGTATTTCCGGCGCTTACGGGGCCGGCGGTGCTCATGAATCGAAATCTGTTGTACACCTGTGTAACAAGAGCTAAGAAATGTGTAACTATAGTCGGCGTGCCGACTACGGTTCAGGCAATGATAAGTAACTGCAATGAGCAGAAAAGATATTCGGGATTGACAGAGAGAATTTTGGAATTGAGTGGTGGAAAGGAAGATGTGATATAGGAAGATTAATTGAAAAGGTTATAAACATGGTATATCCAAATGTATGTCCGCTGTGTGGAAAAACATTGGATTATAATGAAATGATGTGTAAAAAATGCGAAAAAGAGTTGAAATATATTAAAGAGCCTATCTGCAAGAAATGCGGTAAGCAGCTTGATGAGGAAGAACGGGAATACTGTGGTGACTGCAAAAAACGCGTGCATATATTTGATTCGGGGATTGGTGTGTTCGCCTATAATGAGGCAGTGCGTAAGTCTATTTATGAATTCAAATATAGGGATATGAAGGTGTACAGCAAATTTTACGGTGAAAAAATGGCAGCTCATGCAATGAGCTATATTAACCATTGGAAGCCTGATGTGATTATACCTGTTCCTATTTCTAAGAAGAAATATTTAAAAAGAGGATATAATCAAGCTGAACTGATTGCGAAGGAATTGGCTGTAAATTGCGGGATTCCCATGGATAACAAGGTTCTTTATAGAATAAAGGATACGAAGCCCCAGAAGGAGGTAAGTAGAGAAGTTCGAAGAAAAAATCTTGAAAATGCTTTCATTATAGGTGGAAATGTAGTAAAATATAGGAAAGTTATTTTAGTGGATGATATTTATACTACCGGCAGTACTATTGATGAGTGTGCAAAAACATTGAAGCAGGCAGGCGTTAAAGAGGTCTACTTTATTAGTCAGTCGATAGGTGCGGGAATATAGTAACAGGAGGAAAAGAAGATGGAAGTAAAAAGCTGTAGGAATTGTAGGAGGTTATTTAATTACATAACGGGACCGAGACTTTGCTCGGAGTGTAAAGAAGAAGTTGAAAAGAAGTTCCAAGGAGTTAAGAAGTATATAGAGGAACACAAGAATGCTACAATCAATGTAGTTGCAGAGGAGATGGAGGTTAGCATCCAACAGATTAACCAGTGGATAAGAGAAGAGAGATTGTCATTCTCAGAGGATTCAGCGGTTATGATTAACTGTGAGAAATGTGGTGCCAAGATTAGAACAGGTCGTTACTGTGATATGTGTAAGTCGACACTTACAAGAGAGTTAGGTGCTGTGTATAAGAGAGATTTAGAAAATATTTCTCATGCACAAAAGAAGAATGACGAGGACAAGATGAGATTCCTTGGAAGAAAGTAGAAAAGCTGAAGGCGGTCATTTATGTGGCTGCCTTATTTTTTTGCAAATCGTCTATAAAGTATTTTTTGAATCTTCCGATAAATTATATGTAAAAGAAAAAAGGAGGCGATGAATATGCGTATAGATGCTTATAATAAGATTGCACAGGTGTATGGTGTGAATTCTAAAGCTAAGACTGGTGCGGCAAAGAAAGCATACAATACAGATCAGGTTGAAATCTCAAGTTTTGGTAAAGATTTGCAGATTGCAAAAAAAGCAGTGTCAGAGAGCGATGATGTTCGCGCAGATAAAGTGGCAGAGATGAAAGCTAAGTACAATTCTGATTCTTATCAGATTGATCCTTCGGATTTTGCAGATGTGTTAGTGAGAAAGTTCCAGGAAGTATAAGGAGAGTAAAAAAGTGGCTAGTTTAATTGATGAACTCATTGATGTTCTTGAACAAGAGAATAAAGAGTATGAGACGCTTATGTTACTCTCCAAGGAAAAAACTCCTGTTATTGTAAAGGGTGACTTGGAGAAATTACAGAGAATTACCACGGTTGAACAGGAGTTTGTGGGAAAGATAAGTATCCTTGAAAAGAAACGTATCGAGGTTATGCAGGATATTGGAAATGTTTTAGGAAAAAATCCTGACACAATGAAGATTACAGAACTTATCGAATTGCTTGCAAAGCAGCCTGCGGAACAGCAAAAATTGTCCCAGGTACATGATACATTATTGAAGACCTTGGATAATGTAAAGGAATTTAATGAGCTTAATGCAAATCTTATTAATGAATCCTTGGAGATTATTGATTTTAACCTTAATTTGGTTACGAGCCTGTATCAGGATACAGGAATTTCAAATTACGACAAGAATGCTAGGAATATCTCGGCCATTGGTGGAACAACGGGGGTATTTGACAAGAAAAGTTAGAAAGCAGGTGATGGGATGTCGTTAATGACAAGTATATATACGGGAGTTACAGGACTTAGAAGTAGTCAGAATGCCATGAACACAACCTCCCACAACTTGGCAAATATTAATACAGATGGATATGTAAGACAACAGGTATCGATGGCAGATGCCCGATACATGCAATATGGATATAGTGTAGTAAATACAATGCAGGTAGGTCTCGGTGTCGTTTCAGCTGAAACAAGACATATTAGAGACCTTTTATTAGATAAATCCTTCAGATTGGAAAGTGGAAGACAACAGTTCTATGAATCTAAATATGAGGCAGTTGAAGAGGTTGAAAGCATATTTGGTGAAACTGAAAGTGTGCAGTTCCAGGAGTCGTTGAATGATTTATGGGTATCATTAAGCGAAGTGGCAAAGACACCGGACAGTGCCACAACAAGAGCCGGGCTTATAATGAGTGCAAACACATTTTTGGCAAGAGCTCAGGCTATGTATGAGGAGCTTTTTGATTATCAGAAGAATATTGACGCAATGGTTCAGGAAACTGTTGATAGGATAAATCAGCTTGGTGCAGAGATTTTTGAATTAAATATTAAGATTCAGTCAATTGAAGCACCAGGTGTTGAAACGGCGGGAGATTTAAGAGACAGAAGAGATGTTTGCCTTGATGAGCTTTCCCAATTGATAAATATTGATGTAGAAGAGAATGACACAGGTCTTGTAAAGGTAAGGGCTGAGGGACAGGAATTCATAGTAGAGGATGGATACTTTGTAATGTCAATGGCGCAGCTTGATACAGAAAATGATTCTTCATTTATGTCGCCGATTTGGCCACAGCTTGGTGATGCAGCAGTATTCAATCTTCATGTTGATATAAACACAGCAAACAACAATGACGTAGGTAGATTAAAGGGCCTGCTTCTTGCAAGAGGTGCTTATCCTGCAGATTATACGGATATACCGGTAAAGCCGGACCCGGCAGATTATGATTTGACTGATGCAACACAGCTTGCGGAGTACAGGGCGTCTTTAGAGGAATACAATCAGGAGGTTGTACATTATAACTACTATATTGATAATACGGTTATAATGAAGACTCAGGCGATGTTTGACAGACTTATCAATGGTATTGTTACAACAATCAACGATTTGCTTTGCCCAAACATAACAACCTCGCTTGAGAGCAGTGTAACATTTACAATACCGGCTGGAACGGTTATAGAGACTCTGGATGGGGCGTTGAAAAATCAGCTTAGAACGGCTGTTGAAAATGGTACAGCTGCAGTTGACAGCTTCGGAGCACTTACATCGGATACTACTATTACAGTACCTGCAGGAAGCGAGATGACGGTGCTTGACACAGAGGAGGCTTCTTACGGACAGGATGAGAATAAGACACAGGGGTCAGAATTATTCTCAAGAACAGATGTAAGCCGTTATACAGTTCTTGAAGGCAGTGATGGTAAGACATATTATGTATATAATCCGTATAATGAATTTGGTACAGAATCACTTTATTCGCTTGGTAATCTTGAGGTAAATAAGGAAGTGCAGGACAATTCGTCACTGTTACCGTTCACCACAGCGGAAGAGGAGATAGACTTAAAGCTTGGCGAGAGAATACTGGCAGCTTGGGATACTCCATTTAACAATATTGACCCAAACAATATTACAAAAAAGGATTTTACGGATTTCTACAGTGCGATGATTGGAGAGATTGCAAATGATGGTTATATGTTTAACTCAATCGCACAGAATCAGTCGATAGTAGTTCTTGACATAGATTCGAGCAGAGAATCAATTATGGGTGTTACATCGGAGGAAGAGCTTACCAATATGATTAAGTTCCAGAATGCATACAATGCATCTTCAAGATATATCACAACAGTAGCAGATATGATTGATACTATTATTGAAAAGGTAGGACATTGGTAAAAATGGCTACGAGCTATAGATAGGAGCTCAGAAAAGAGGATATATGGCTAATACATTTTTCGGCTTGAACATTGGTGTTTCGGGAATGTACGCAGCTAATGCGGGAATCAATGTTACAGCAAATAACATTTCAAATGAAAATACAGCGGGTTATTCAAGACAGGTTATTAACCAGCAGGCAACGGAGCCTATCAGAGTATTTCAACGATACGGTATGATTGGTAGCGGTGTTGAGGTTACATCGATTGAGCAGATGAGAGATAAGTACTATGATGTAAAGTATTGGAATAATAATTCGAAGCTTGGAGAAGAAAGCGCAAGATACAATTATATGGTGCAGATTGAGGATTATTTTGCTGAAACCGATGAAACAGGTTTTTCTAAGGAATATAGCAATATCTTTTCAAGTCTTGAAGATCTTATTCAGTCGCCGGAGGGCTTTACGGAGAGAAAGACCTTTTTAAACTATTGCGAAAGCTTTTTGGAGTATATTCAGGAGATTAAGACAAATCTTAAAAATACACAGGAAGACCTTAATGCAGAGGTTGCAAGTAATGTTGACCATATCAATTCCCTTGGTTCGGAGATTGCAGCTCTTAATAAGGAAATAAATGTTGTTGAATTGACAGGCGTTAATGCCAATGAGCTTCGTGATAAGAGAGCATTGTTGCTGGATGAATTGTCGTCTATCTGTGAAATAACAACAAAGGAAGTTTTGTACGACAACGGTAAGAGTGAATTTACGGTAAATATTGGTGATAAGACATTGGTTAGTAGCTACGATTACTATACATTGAAGGTAGTCAGCAGAGAAGAGCTTGCTGATAAGCATGATGCAGTTGGTCTCTATGATATACAATGGTCTTATGGTGAACCGTTTGATCCGGTTGGTTCAGATATTGATGGTACATTGAAAGCTCTTTTATTGGTAAGAGATGGTAACAATTATGCACCGGAAGAGGGAATGGATAATGCGGACCCTGTTGACTATAAGGGTGTTCCATACTACATTGACCAGATTAATGAGTTCCTGGAGGGATTGACGGGCGCATTTAATGCTATACATAGCAAGGGTATGAATTTGAATGGTGATTCAACAGCAGACATTCCGATTTTCTTAAAGAATGAGGATGATGTTTATACTGTAAATCAGGAATTGTTTGAAAATCCGGAGCTTATGTCAACAACAATAAATGTGCATGACGGTGTTGCACAGTATGATTTGATAGAAGAGATGATAAATGTTAAGGATTCCAAGGATTTTGACGGAGGTAACCCGGAAGGCTTTTTCCAGGCATTGATTACAGAGATTGCCATTGATACAAAGGAAGCATATACTTTGGAAGTGAATTATAGCAACATTGTACAGACCATAAAGAATCAGAGAATATCTGTAATGGGTGTTGATAAGGATGAAGAGGCCATGAACCTGGTAAAATATCAGGAGGCATATGATTTAAGTGCCAAGGTTATACAGGTTATGTCAGAGATGTATGATAAATTGATAAATGAAACAGGTGTTTAAGTAGATTAAGGAGTGTGAGTCGATGAGAATTACAAGCGGAATGATGATAAATAATGCGTTATATAATTTGACTAAGAATAAAAAGTTAGTTGATAAATTGAATACACAGCTTTCTACAACTAAAAAGATACAGAGACCTTCAGAGGATCCAATCATTGCTATCAGAGCTTTAAGACTTCGTTCGACATACAACGAGGTTAACCAGTATCTGGATAAGAATATTCCTGATGCCAGAGCATGGATGACCACCACTCAGGAGGCTATTGACAGTATAAATGATGTTCTTACTGAAATTTCCGCATATTGTAATCAGGGTGTTAACGATTACAATACAGTAGCTGAAAGAGAAGCTCTTGTTTCATCCTTGAAGGAGCTTAGAAATCAGATTTATGCGGATGGAGATACAGACTATGCCGGTAGAACAGTATTTACCGGTTATAAGACAGACTCCACATTGACATTCCAGGAGAATGAGCCTGATACAGATTACACAATTGACCAGACATTATCCTTTGCGGATGTTAATAATGAAAAGAAGCTTGTGGGACTTGATATTTCTACAACAGAGTATGTGGCAGGCAGCCAGATTATTAATGATGAGCGCCATGTTATTAATTTGGCTTATAAGGATTTGAGTCTTTCGGCACCGGTGGTGACAATGGCAGGTGACCAGATTCAGGTATTGGTTAAGTCTAAGGAAGAGATTGGAGATATGGTATACAATGCGGTACCTTCCAATGGTGCTGTATATATTCCGGAAACAGGTGAATTACTTGTAGGTGATTCGATTTATAATAAAATGGCTACAGAGTCCGCAACCATTGATATTACGTACACTAAAGAGGGTTTTGAAAAAGGAGATTTAAGTCCGTTTTTCGGCTTAAATCTCCTT